>NZ_JBEXID010000051.1:0-50615 GCF_040608395.1 Streptomyces sp. NPDC005181 | reverse complement strand
AGTACCGCTTCGAGTAGTTGCTTCCCACCTGGCTCTACTTCCTCTGGAACCTCAGGTCCCAGTCTCCAGGTGTCCGTGATCAAGGGGAAGCTTCAGGTGTTGGGTTTCGCCGTCGACCCAGGCCGGGAAAGCCATGATGCGCAGGGTGGCCGCGCTCCCTGAAACCCCTGCTATGCCGACGCGCAGCCGGTTGTGCAGGTTGGAGAGCGCCGCAGGGATCTCGGGGACGACCGTGGGCTTGTACAGCACGAGATCTCGCTCGCCGTTACCCCATCGGGTGTCGTGCACAGTCAATAACGGGCGCCCAGGAAGATGTAATTGCCACTCCACGGCTGAGCCGTCCTCCTGGACCCCACCGCAGGTCTTGCCCGATTTGCTGTGGCCGGAGGAGCCGCGCTCCAGCGTGAGATCGTCCACGAGCCTCATGATCTGCGATCCCCCCAGGAATGCATGCCGAGATATGTCCGACGATGTACCTCCGGCGTACAGAACGTACCGCTTGCTGTGCTCGTACGCGAGGAAATGATGAAAGGTCAACGACCCGATGAAGATCAACGACCCACGGACCGCCCCCAATCGCGGTTGCTGCAGTGAACCAGTGGCCGGGCAGGAGTTGGCTGCGGTGCAGATGCCGCAGTAATGAGGGGTGCCTCCGCGACGGCGGACCGAGAAGTGTGGTTCCCGTGGGCCCGGTGGGCAACCCGCTGCAGGCCCTCAGCGCAGCAGGTCTTCGGGCCTCTGTGGCACACCTCGCAGATGACGATCAGCCGCCTCCATCGCGACCAGCAGCCGGTGACCCTCACTCGCCATGACCAGACCGTCGATGACGGCCTCGCGCATGAGGTCGACCGTGTTCTTGACGCAGATGCCTTTGCGGCGGGCGTAGTGGCCGGCTTCTCCGTCATCTGTGATCCATACGGAGTCCGCTAACTCTCCGCGGTGCTCGATGATGACCAGCGTCTCGGCCTCGCCCAGGTGTTGCAGCGGCCGGGACGGGGAGCCGGCGAACACCACGCGGCGCATGCGGTCCACGAGTGCCGTTTCCGTGGGGTCGTCGATCTCAATGGGATCGCCGAGCCAACCGTCCTCGGCCACCTGGCGCAGCCGCGGCCAGTACCGGGTCGACTGCTCGGCCTCTGCCGCAACCGCCTGCGTCCAACGCCCGCGGCCGTCCAGGACCTTTTCCAGCAGGCTCAGGCGGTCGACCGCCGCGAAGTTGCACAGCACAGTGTTGTCGGGGAACCAACAGTGGCGCGTCATGGTTGGAAGACCAGGTCCCCTTCGTCCGCGTCAGCTGTGGACGGTGTGCCACCCTCCGGCTCGGGTTCGAGTGCCGCGCGGATCTCGTCGACTTCCAGGCCGGTGTAGGCGGCCAGCGGGCGCAGGGTTGTCTCGCCGGCGAGGTAGCCCTCGTACAGTGACCGGGTAGGGCGGAAAGGCAGCCGCGTGGCTTCCGCCCAGGCAGTGCGGGCCGCGAACAGGTCGCTCTGTCCGGTCAGCAAATGGCAGGCCTCCGCAGTGAGTTCCCGCAGCCTGCCCCTCGTTTCCGCGTCGATGAATCCCAGCTGGGAAAGCCGTGCGGCAAGTGCGCTCGGCGACACCTTGAAGCGCACGACCAGCGATCTGAGCTCTTCGTCCGTGAGATCGCGCCCCCTCGCAGCAGCGCTCAGCTCGTCTTTGGGCATAGACAGGTTGGCGGCGAACACATTGGCGCGGATCTCAGTCAGGTCCTTCTGTCGCCCCGGCGCAAGATGAGTCTCTGTGAGGAGGTCCTGGGCATCGCGGGCCAGGATGTGGCCGAGTTCATGGGCAAGCGTGAAGCGCTGGCGCGTCGGCACCTTCGTCCGGCCGATCATGATGAGTCGGAATCCGTCCGACTGCCAGGCCGCACCGTCGACCCCCTCGGGCAAGCTGATCTTCGCCACGTCTACGCCGAAGGCACGCTCCAGGACATGGACCAGCTCAGACGTCTCCAGATCGCTGATGGTCGGCACCCCGGCTGTGGCGAGCAGTTCGAGGGCATCCGCGGCCAGAGCCACGCCCTGGTCAACATGGCGCGTCACCTCGCTACGGACGGACGGCAGCTCCGGCAGCTCCGGTGAGCGGCCGAGAAGATCCAGCACTTCGTGGGCCGTCGTGAACCTTTCGACGAGATCACGGAGCCTGTCGCGTCCCTGGTCATCGACCTCCAGGGCACTTGTGCGGGCAGCGAAGGCAGGACGGAGCGGCTCGCGGCCGGTCAGGAGCCAATCGACTGTGGTCTTGCCGAACTCGGCGATGCGCGCGAGGTCAAGAGACGTGAACCGTCGGACACCGTTGAGGGACTTCGACAGCTTGTCGGGGGTCAGCCCTATGGTCTCGGCGAACGCTGCCTGGTGGACCGAGGCCGCGTCCATGACTTTGCGTACACGATCACTCACAGTCTCACTCATATATCCAGCGTACGAGGACATTGCGAAAATCGCAACGCGTGGCGCGTGGCGCGCTTTGTCAGCGAATGCGCGCTCTGGACTCCCTACTGTGCCTCCGTGCTTGGCACGGGTGACGTCGCCTGTCAGACCAGTAGCTCCGGCTCGTCATCCATGTCTACAAGGGCAGAGCCTCCAATGTTGGCCTGCTGTCCGTCCGCGTGACCCTGGTGGTAGCCACTGCCCTTGAAACGGGTGCGGCGCGCCTTGCCGAGCTTCGGGTACTGCGAAGCGACTTCGGCCTGAATCGCGGTCGTCCGGTCGGCCAGGACAAGGGCGACACTGCGGCCGGCGGGCGCGTCCGGGGAATCGGTATGCCGGTCGCGCTCGGTGTCGTCCCGGGCAGCTCGCTCGGCCTCGGCAATTCGGGTGGTCACGGCCCGGACGAAGCCGAGCATCCACGAGCGCTTGTAGGCGCGCGCGTCCTCTCCGTCCGGCCGGTGGCGCGTGTCGGCCAGGTCGGCCCCCTGCAGCATCTGGAGCCGCAGACTCACGTACAGCACCTCCACCGCCTGCAGGTCCGAGGCGAAGCCGAACAGGTGCACCCGGTGCCGGTTCGCCTGGCCGCCGGGGTAGATGGCGTGGCAGCGCATGGCATCCGCGATCCAGGAAAGGAGTCGCTTGCACTCGCGCATCCAAGGAGCGGTGACGTCGACGACACGGTCGGACGGCTGCTCCGAAACAGGGTCGTCCCCCTGGAGCAGGGCCTGTTCGATGCCGTACTTGGCCATCAGTTCGGTGGCCTTCTTCAGAAAAGCCTCCGCCTCGGCTTCCGTCGCTCCCGGATCCTCGGCCAGGCGCAGCATGGCCTTGACGCGCGCCAGCAACGCTTCGGGAAGTGGGCCCGAGGGTGAGAGTGAGGAAGGGCCGGGCTCGCCCGGTGTGCCCGACGGTGCGGTGTCGTCAGCCGGATCCTGCTGCAGGTCGTCCAGATCGTCGTCTTCCGCGCCGTCCCCCTCTTCGGACTCTCGCGCAACAGCATCGGCGAGAGCGTCGGGGTAGGGAACCAGCCTACGCAAGCCGGCCAGCGCGCCCTGCTCCCAGGCGGTCGCGTCGTCGGTGCGGATGTGGGCCCGGAGTGATCTGAGCAGTGAGAAGCCGCCGCCCTCGTCCCGGACGAGGAACTCGAGACGTGCGTGGCCGAGCCGGGCGAGAGCCAGCAGTTCGCACAAGTCGGACGGACTCTGCCCTGAGTAGCGGATCTCTATGCCGGGTTCGGGGTACCAGTCCTCCGGCGCGTCTTCAGCGTCCAATGCGTCGCAGTCGAACAGGCTGAACTGAAGAGGTACGACCGGCACCTCGGCGTCGATACGGATCACCGCCGACGACACCCTTCCCGAGAAGGCCCGCGCCGCCGCCCGCTCCTGCGGAGACATGACGATGTGGTACCAGACCGGCACAGACCCGCGCATGCTGTGCCACGTCAGCTCGCTCCGCTCCCAGTGCTCTGCGGCATCCAGCACGACGTGGCCGTCCAGCACGCCGTCGCTACCGCCGTACGCTGCGGGAACGGCAACACAGTCGAAGAACTCGGTCAGATACTCGTCCACCGCCCGCTGATCGGAGATTTCACCGGCTGCCAGCAGGGCCCGCTCGGCTTCCGAGAGAAGACGGACGACTGGTTGGACCACCTCGTCGAGGTAGGAATCGACGACTTCGGACAGCTCCCCCAGGAACGCCTCACCAACCGCTGTGGCCACGCTCGTCTGTTCGTCGCACCACTCCTGCACATACCCGGCACTGAGGCGCTGCTCAGCGAGGAGCGCCAGGTGTCCGGCTCCCTGGAACGCCTCCTCGTACACGATCAGCTCATCGTCGATCGAGTCGGCCGCCTCTCGCTGAGCGAGCACCCCCTGCACGAGGAGCCGGACAGGTTCCGCCTCCGACTCGACGAACGCTGTGAGCGGCACAAACTTCCGGCCGAAGTCCTCCGGATGCTGCGCCTCCGCCGTGTCCTGCCCACGTACGCCCCAACGCGAGACCAACTCGTCTTCAACCTGCCGCGGCTCGACAGAACGAGACCGGTCCCAGCGCCACACCCCCAGGACCAGCGCCTCCCACGCCTCCGAGTTGCACGCCCACAACGCCGGGTCTCCGGACAGGAGAAGGGTGGAGCGGGCCTGCTGAACGGCACTGCTCAGATCGTGGCGGTGGCCTTGGGGGATCAGTAGCTCAAGCCATGCGACCATCTCGGAGACCGGCCTGACACGGGCCTCGTCCGCCGCGATACGGAGCATCACCAGCCCGTTCACCAGGCGCTGGTCTCCGAGGTCGGTGGGGAGCAAGGCGTGCAGCCGAGGGCTGCGGTCGGCGAGCGTCCCGCTCAATTCGGTGCAGCGGCTCCGCAACCAGGCCTTTCGGGCCGCGGCGAATTCCTCGGTCGTCCACTGGCCGGTCTTCTGATCCGACATGGCGTTCCGGCCCTCCCCCTGGCCGCCCGGATCGGTATCGCCCCAGCGCCCGTGTTCAAACGTGAGTTCACATCTTAGGGGCGCATGCCGGGCCTTTTGCCAGCGACTGTCAGCGCCCGTAAGTAATCTCTGTGGACGTTCCCATTCGGCAGGCGACAAGGAGACCCATGAGCGAGCAGTACCCGGAGTTCCGGTTGCGGCTGCCGAACGGCGGGCCCGAAGCACGGGGGCGGTTGCTGGCGGAGAAGGGGACAAACGGCAGCCAGAAGTTCGTCGTCCACGCAGGATCACCCGCGCGGCCCGACGTCGTGCCATCGTTCCCGGTGCGGATACCGTCCTCCTACCAGCTGCGGCAGCAGAACATCGACTCCGGTGTGATCCGCCCGTCCGAGACCTGGCCCGGTTGGCTGCAGGTCTTCGAGGACATTGAGTGCAACTCACCGTCCGCCGCAGCCGAGATCCTCGTCGGTCACAGCGCCAACGGCTGGCTGGCGTGGAAGACGGAGGACGGGCATCCGCTCTCCGACTACATGGAGCAGATGTGGCCGGGGCCCAGCCGTGCCTGGCTCGTACGCGGTTCCAACGTGTCCGGGCTCGACCTCGTTCAGCGGCTGTGGTTGCCCGAGCAGGAGGTCACCCTCGCCGCGGCCCGGTTGAGGCAAGGGGTCGAGCAGGGGGTGAGCAAGAACCGGCTGCGCACCCTGGTCGAGGAGGACTACGGTTCAGCGGCCACGTACAACCAGAAGCTGGATCTCGTCGAAGGTCTGCATGCCTTTCTGTCGCGAATGAGGCCCGGCGACACGGTGTGCACGATCTCCGGCGGCCTGCTCTACGTCGGTGAGGTGACCGGGCTCGTCGAACAGTCCGTCTCCGAGGACGGACGGTCCAATCTGCGGCGGCCCGTGGAGTGGCAGGGCGCTGGCTATGCGTACGACGAGCTGCCGGAGGCTCTCCAGCAGAGGCTGTCCGTACAGCACGACGTGGTCGACCTGACCCCGGTGCAGGCCCTGATCGAGGGGCTGGGTCGCAGCGACGAGGAGCTGGCGGACGAGGCCGCCGAGGTCATACGGGGGGACGCGAGCGGCGAGACGCCGGCCATCACGGCCCGTCGTGGGCTGGAGCTGCCCGAGCCGACGACTGAGCTCGCCCAAGAGTTGCTGGTGCACGACGTGGCGTGGCTGCGTGAAGTGCGGGATCTGCTTTGGGACGACCGGCAGTTGGTGCTGTACGGGCCGCCGGGTACGGGCAAGACGTATCTTGCGCTGAAGCTGGCGGAGTTCCTGGGCGGCGGGCCCGAGCAGGTAAAGCTCGTGCAGTTCCACCCCTCGTACGCGTACGAGGACTTCTTCGAGGGGTTCCGGCCCAAGGAGGACCCCGAAACACGCGAGGTGGCCTTCCGGCTGACCGCCGGGCCCCTGCGGGAACTCGCGGATCTGGCGTCGCGCGAGGGTAACCGGCACATCCCGCACTTCCTGATCATCGACGAGATCAACCGGGCCAACTTGGCCAAGGTCTTCGGCGAGCTGTACTTCCTGCTGGAGTACCGGAACAAGTCGGTGCGGCTGACGTACTCGGGCGACGACTTCGCTCTGCCCCCGAACCTTTTCGTCGTCGGCACGATGAACACCGCGGACCGGTCCATCGCTCTGGTCGACGCGGCAATGCGGCGGCGCTTCGCATTCGTGGAGCTGTCACCGCGCACCGAACCGACGAGCGGCCTGTTGCGGCGCTGGCTCGTAGACCAGAAGCGTGATCAAGAGCCTGCGGACTTGTTGGATGCTCTCAACTCCCGTATCGATGACGCGGACTTCCGCATCGGTCCCTCGTATCTGATGAAAAAGGGCGTCTACCGGGACGGCGGTCTGGAACGCACCTGGCGGACGAAGATCCTGCCGCTACTTGAGGAGCACCACTACGGGGAGGGTGTCGACATCGAGAAGCGGTACGGTCTGGCGGCGCTGCGGGGATCACTGACGTGACGACCGTCGAGCTGGTCGAGCACGCCCCGGCGGTGTCCGTGCCCCTGCTGGACGCGGTCGGTCGGGCGCTGGCCGCCGCACGGATCGTGGATGCCGCGCCGGACCCGTACACACCGGGGAGATGGCTGTTGCGCGCGGGGAGCAAGGTCGGGGCGGTCGCCCTGGAGGTTCCGGGCGGCGATCCCGTCACGGTGCGCGTCACGCCCAAGGTGCCCATTGCCCGGCTGTTCTTCCTCCTCGGTTACAGCCTCGACCCGCGCGGTTGGCGTGACGGGCAGATCGACGTCGCCGCGCACCGGGATCTACTGCCCGCGCTCGCCCACGCCGTCGAGCGGCAGGTGGACCGGGCGCTGCGGCAGGGGCTGCTCCAGGGCTACCGGAGCACCGAGGACACGTCCTTCGTCGTACGCGGGCGGATCCGGGAGGCCGAGCAGATCCGCAGGCACTTCGGCGCTTCGCTCCCTGTGGAGATCGCCTACGACGAGTTCACCGCGGACATCGCCGAGAACCAGCTGCTGCGCGCTGCGGTGGAACGGCTGCTTCGACTGCCCGGGGTCCCTTCCGATGTACGGCGCCGTCTGCTCCACCAACGGGCACGGCTCGCCGACATCACTCCGCTGGTGCGGGGGCAGGCGCTGCCCGTCTGGTATCCCACCCGGCTCAACACCCGATACCACCACGCTCTCCGGCTTGCACGTGTGGTGTTGGAGGACTCGTCGGCCGAGCATGCTGTCGGCGGGCTGCGCATCGACGGGTTCCTGTTCAACATGAACAAACTCTTCGAGGACTTCGTCACCGTCGCTCTTCGGGAATGCTTCCGCTCCACGGAATACACCGCGCGATTCCAGGACCCCCACCACCTCGACGAGGCGACCGAGGTCCGCATGAAGCCGGACTTCGTGCTGTACGGGTCCGACCTCATACCGAGGGCTGTCGTCGACGCGAAGTACAAGGCCGAGAAACCTCACGGGTACCCGGACGCCGACCTCTACCAGATGCTCGCCTACTGCACCGCACTCGGCCTGCCCGAAGGGCACCTCATCTACGCCAAGGGCAACGCCGCACACGCCGCGCATCGGGTGCGGCACGCCGGAATTCTGATTCATCAGCACGCCCTCGATCTCGACCAGGAACCGGCCTTGCTGCTGGGTGAGATCCGTTCCATCTCAGGGCAGTTTGCACCCCACCTGCACGTATGATCGCTAGTGGAACGTCCGTCCGGTGACAGGGAGTACCACGTGCCGCAACTCGCCTTCGCCAACAGCTTCTGGGACACCTACGACGTTCTCGAAAAACCCGTCAAAGCCGGTGTGCGCAAAGCGATGCAGAAGTTTCAGCTGCTCACCGTCGCCGAGCTGCATGCGGACAAGGGGCTGCACCTCGAGTCCGTGGACAAGGCGCGCGATCCGCGGATGCGGACCATCCGGATCAACGATTTCTGGCGGGGCGTCGTACTCGCGCCCGACGACGGCAGTGACGTTTTCCTGCTGATCAACGTGGTGCCGCACGACGATGCATACACCTGGGCGGCCAAGCGGCTCTACACGGTGAACACGGCGACGCGGGCACTGGAGGTCCGTAACGTCGTCGCTCTCGAACAGCTGACGCCGGCACTGGAGAAGGCCGCCGCCGTTGCACCGGCGCTTGTGTTTGCGAAGTACTCGGACACCGTGCTGCGTGAGCTCGGCATCGATGAGCAGGTCCTCCGGGCCGTACGGACCATCGTCGACACTCCGCAACTGGAAGCGTTCGGGACGCTGCTGCCGGAGGACCAGTTCGAGGTCCTGCAGTTTCTCGCTGATGACTTCAGCCCGGAAGAGGTATACCGGGATGTCGTAGCTGTGCGACGGCCCGCCGACGCCGCACCTGAGCCGGACGAGGACCTGGCAGCGGCCATCGCCAACACAACGAGCCGGATCACCCTGGTTACGGGACCGCACGAGCTGACCGACGTGCTGGAGAAGCCGTTCGCCGCCTGGCGGGTCTTTCTGCATCCCTCGCAGCGGCGCGTGGCCTACCGGGGGTCCTACGGTGGTCCGGTGCAGGTCACGGGCGGCCCGGGCACCGGCAAGACGGTGGTGGCACTGCACCGCGTCAAGCATCTGCTGTCCCGTTCCCCGGACACCCGTGTCCTGCTGACCACGTATACGAATGCGCTGGCAGCCGCGCTGCGGGAGAATCTGGCACTGCTGCTCGACGGGGACGAGAAGCAGCTGGCCCGCGTGGATGTGACAACGGTGAACGCCTTCGCCCACGGCGTGGTGAACGAATTCGTGGGGAAGGTCCCCTCAATGATCGGCGATCGCGAGGAGCGGCCGGTCTGGCAGCGCATCCGCAAGCGTCTTGATCTGCCATGGACCGAACAGTTCCTGGCCCAAGAGTTCCGACACGTCGTACTCGCTCACGGCATCACGACACGCGACGGCTACCTCGCCACTTCCCGGCCTGGGCGCGGAACTCCACTGCCGCCGTCCCGGCGGGAGCAGTTGTGGCCCGCAATCGAGATGTTCACCACCGAACTCAAGACGCGGAACCTCTCGACGCATCTCCAGATATGCGCCCTGGCAGCACGCCTGCTCGACTCCGGCAGCGCGCCGTATGAGCATGTGGTGGTCGACGAGGCGCAAGACCTGCATCCGGCACAGTGGCGAGTGCTGCGGGCCGCCGTCACCCCGGGGCCGGACGACTTGTTCATCGCGGGCGACCCTCACCAGCGGATCTACGACTCGAAGGTCTCACTCGGCTCGCTCGGGATCTCCGTCGCCGGACGCAGCAGCCGACTGCGTATCAACTACCGCAGCACGGAGGAGATCCTCGTCTGGTCCACCGGGATCCTCAGCGGCAACCGTGTGGAGGACCTGGGGGGTGATGGGGACGACAGCCTGTCCGGATACCGCTCCCTGTTGCACGGTCGTCGGCCGTACATCGGCGGGCACGGCTCCGAGCAGGCGGAGGTCACCGCGATGGTGGAGCGGGTGGAGCAGTGGATCGCCCAAGGGGTGCAGCCGGCCGAGATCGGGGTCTGCGCCCGCTTCAACACTCTGCTCGACAAGGCATACGACAAGTTGGAGGCAGCTGGGATCCCCGTCGTCCGGGTCCGGGACAACCCGGCACCGGACACTGCGGGGGTACGGCTGTCGACGATGCACGCAATGAAGGGGCTGGAGTTCAAGGCTGTTGCCGTCCTCGGTGTGACAGCAACCGCCGTGCCGTTCGGTCGGGAGATCACTCCGGCAGAGGTGGATGGTCTGCAGCACACGACGGACATGCTCCGTGAGCGGTGTCTGCTCTTCGTTGCCTGCACCCGTGCCCGGGAGGCTCTCGCGGTCTCATGGAGCGGGACGGCGAGCGCGTTCCTGCCCGAGCACCAATAGACCGGCGTTCACTCGTGGGTTGAAGGGGGGTTCAGAGCGCCATTGGTCAGACCGTCACGAGCCAGGGCGGTGAGATCCGCACTGAGCCGGACCAAACGCGCGGTGCTCTTCTCCATCTCCTGGAGCGCATGAAAGGCGGCTCCGTAGCGGCGCTGTTCTTCGACGCTCATCTGCGGAATGCGGGAACCACGTGCATCAAGTCGGAACGAGCCGCTGGCGCTGGTGGAGCGACGGCTGTTGGCGGGGCTTCGCAGGAACCCGTGCAGGTAGTCGGTGTCGAGCTGGTCGCTGGCGGAAACCGGTTCACCGATGTCGTTGTGGTCCACAAGCCCAGCGCGGGCCAGATCGGCAAGGCTGACCATGGTTGCGTCCAGGGTGCCCGGCCCGCTGCCGGGAGTGAGTTGGGGCAGCAGCGTGTGCAGCGTGCGCAGGCCGGCCGTCAGCTCCTCTCGCAGCGCAGCGTACTCGGCCGGATAGTCGCGATGGGTCTCCGCGACGTGTGTGCCCGGGGTGAGATCGGCAGCGTCGTCCAGGAGGCCGATCAGGGGTACGTCGACGAACTGGTCGGGCTCCGGGGCCAAAGGACCATCCGGCGCGTTCGCGGTGAGATCCACCATCCGTACAGACGTCACACCATGCGGGTCCGGGCGCTGGAGGATCCACAGATGCACAGGGAGGGAGTGGGCGGTGGCCGTGCCTGGCGGAAGCGCGACCACGTGGGTGAGAATTCCACGGCGAATGAGCTCGGCGCGGATGCGTCGCCCTGCCTTGCGATAGGCCACCGACGGGGGCATCACCATGACTGTGCGGCCGCCGGGTGCGGTGTGGGCATAGGCGTGCTGCAACCAGGCGAGTTCGCCCTCGGCCCTTGAGGGGATGCCAAGTTCCCAGCGGGAATCGAGGAGGAGGTCTTCCCGTCCCCAGTCGGGTGAGGCCACCGGTGGGTCACATACGACAAGGTGCGCCTTGAGACCGGGCCACTGGTCATGGCGCAGGGAATCGCCGGCTCGAACTTCAGTGGGGGCGTGTCCGGTCAGAGCGGCACGGAGACCCGCAAAGTCCGCCATGACCACATCGGCTTCCTGCCCGTAGCGGCTCGCCCCGGTGGCAGGGCCGATGGAGAGGAGCAGGGTGCCGATCCCGCAGGCCGGGTCCAGGATGCGCGCGTCGGCGGGAACAGTGCCGATGAAGTGCTGGACAGCCCGCACGATCCGGGGCGAGGTGACCTGATCGGAGCCGGCTCGGCGAGTGGCATCGAAAAAGCGCTCGGACAAGGCATCGATCAGATCACCCTTGGAAGTGCTTTCGACGATTTCCCGCACCTGTTCGACGACCTCCGGCGCGAGGTCCTGTCGTGCGCCGTCATCGGCGAGAAGGTGAGCGACGGCCGTGAGGGCTTCAACCATGGCGTCGCCGTAAGAACCGCGCAAGGACTGCCAGAGCCTGACCTCAGCCGAAACGTCCTGTCCCTTCCGCTGTCCGGCGAGCCAGGCGCGCACCTCGGCCAGGTCGAAGAGCGGACTGTTCGTCCCGCCTCCGGCCGGTTGCGGGAAGTCGTCGTAACGGCGCCGCCAGTTGGACACCGCCGCCCGGGTCACACCGGCCAGCCGGGCGATCTCGGCACCGCTGATCAGCGGGTCGGGGCTGGGACGGGTGTCTTCCTTCATGCGGCCCACCGTACACGGCACGCCGAGCCTCAGACACTAATTTACGTTGACAACGTACACGCAAGGAGAAAGTGCCCGATCCGTGCACTTCGGAGAATTCCCCACTGCTCCGGAGACACCCCCGAGTGCCGACGGGACCGCTCATCGCCGCGACCGCCGCCACTAGGAGGCGGACAAGTCCGACATGGACCTCAGGCGTGCGGCCAGGTAGCAGGGGCTGCGCATCCGGACGTCTCAGCGGATTCGAAAAAGCGCGGCCCGGCCAGTACCCGCAGTTCCGCCTCGGTGAACCGATCCATGATCTCCCCACCCCGGCCTTCCCATACGCCCAGTCACAGCGTTCACAACGGCGAAATGTGCAACCACATCCGGGCAGACCCGCGGCGAAGGTCAGCCGCCTCCTGCGTGAATGGAGCTCCGCGACCAGCGCCCCCCTTGCTTACCGCTCCGTAACCTCTGAATTACCTCAGATTTGTTCCTGCGTGACTTTTGGCACTGCCAGAATCGCAGGATTCCCGGATGATGTGGCGTCGGACCGTGTCACGGTGACGACTCTCTGGCCCGCCACGGCCGGGAACGCCCACCTTCCCCTCACCTAGGCGAACCCTCTCCATGAGTGACCGCATCACAGCGGCCGAAACGCTCGTTGCCGCCCCACCGGCGGCGGGCTCCCCCCATGTGGACGCCGGCGATGCCGGGTACAGCAAGGACCTCAAATCCCGCCACATCAACATGATCGCCATCGGCGGAGCGATCGGCACCGGGCTCTTCCTGGGCGCGGGCGGCCGGCTGGCCGGGGCGGGTCCGTCACTGGCCATCGCGTATGCGGTCTGTGGCGTCTTCGCGTTCTTCGTCGTGCGCGCGCTCGGCGAGCTGGTGCTCTACCGGCCGTCCTCCGGCGCCTTCGTCTCGTACGCCCGTGAGTTCATGGGAGAGAAGGGCGCCTTCGCGGCCGGCTGGCTGTACTTCCTGAACTGGGCGACCACGGCTGTGGCGGATATCACGGCGGCTGCCACCTATGCCCACTTCTGGGGCATGTTCAGCGACATCCCTCAGTGGATCCTTGCGCTGATCGCTCTCGCCGTCGTTCTCACGGCCAATCTCATCTCGGTGAAGTACTTCGGCGAGATGGAGTTCTGGTTCGCGATCATCAAGGTCGGCGCCCTGGTCGCGTTCATGCTGATCGGCATCTTCCTGGTGGTGACCCAGCACCCGGTGGACGGTCACACGCCCGGTTTCTCCACCATCACCGACAGTGGTGGCATCTTCCCCGTCGGCATGCTCCCGATGCTGCTGGTGATCCAGGGTGTCGTCTTCGCGTACGCGTCCGTCGAGCTGTGCGGCGTTGCCGCCGGTGAGACGAAGAGCCCCGAGAAGATCATGCCCAAGGCGATCAACTCGATCATGTGGCGTGTCGGTCTCTTCTATGTCGGCTCGGTGGTGCTGCTCGCCCTGCTGCTGCCGTACACCTCGTACTCGGGGGACCAGAGTCCGTTCGTCACCGTCATGGACAAGCTCGGTATCCCGGACGCTGCCGGTGTGATGAACCTTGTCGTGCTGACCGCGGCGCTCTCCAGCCTGAACTCCGGGCTGTACTCCACCGGCCGCATCCTGCGCTCGATGGCGCTTTCGGGCTCGGCGCCCAAGTTCACCGGGCGGATGAACAAGGGCCAGGTGCCCTACGGCGGCATCCTGCTCACCGCCGGCTTCGGTGTCCTCGGCGTCGGACTCAACTACGTCATGCCGGGCGAGGCGTTCGAGATCGTCCTCAACTTCGCGTCGATCGGCATCCTCGGCACGTGGGGCATGATCATGCTCTGTTCGCTGCTGTTCTGGCATCGCTCGCGTGATGGCCGGGTCACCCGCCCCTCGTACCAGCTGCCCTGGGCCCCGTACACGCAGATCGTCACGCTGGCATTCCTTGCCACGGTCGTGTTCCTGATGTGGTGGGGCGGCGGAGTGGGCCGTACGACCGTGATGTGCCTGCCGCTGATCGCGGCGGCGCTGGTCGGCGGCTGGTTCGTCGTCCGGCGACGGGTGAACGACCTCACGCGGTAGCGCCAGGACGTCTGATTCTCCCGGTTGCGTGGACGGTCCCGGTGGAAGCCTGAAGACGCGTCCACCGGGGCCGCCGTCGAGCGGTAGCAGCCCGTCGCGCCTCATCCCCGACAGCAAAGGCCGGAAGGCGTCCTCACCCACTCACCAGGGGGGGCGTGGCACAGCAGTGCCCAGCAGGTGACGCTCAATAAGATGCGCGTGTGCGATTCGCGATCTCCATCCCACAGTTCTACGCAGACGGCGAGTTCGATCCAGACGCATTCCGCGCCTACCTCACACGTGTGGAGCAGTTGGGTTTCGACAGTGCCTGGACACAGGAACAGACACTGGGTTCGAAGCCGCAGCTCGGACCGATCGAGAGCATGACCTACGCCGCCGCGTGCACGGAGCGCCTACGTCTCGGATGCGTGGTCTTCGTGTCCACGCTGCACAGTCCCGTGCACCTGGCGAAAAGCATCAGCTCGCTGGACCAGATGAGCCGAGGCAGGATCGAGGTCGGCTTCGGTACGGGCGGCAAGCAACGGCCTTTCGCAGCCTTCGGCGTCGGACCGGAGCGCTACGTCGCCCGCTTCTACGAGGGCATCGAGGTGATGACACGCCTGTGGCGCGATTCCCGAGTAGACTTCTGCGGCGAATTCTGGCAGTTGACTGACGCTGCCATGGAACCGAAGCCGTTCCAGAAGCCCAATCCTCCGTTGTGGTTCGGCGGGAGCGGGCGCACCGCGCTGCGACGTGCCGTGATGAACCCGGGCTTGTTCAGCGGCTTCTTCGGTGCGGGCCAGGTCCCGACCGCGAAGTTTGCCGAGCAGGTCCAGATCGTGCGGCAGGCACTGGTCGAGTCCGGCAGGCCGACGAATGACTTCGCGATCGCCAAGCGCGTCTACATCGCGGTGGACGACGACGCCCAGCGGGCCCGCGACCGGATCAACGCCGAGCTGACCGCGCTCTACACGAGGCAGTCACCCGAGATCGAGGCTGCCGCGATCGCGGGAACTCCGATGGACTGTGCTCGCCGGCTGCGAGAGATCGTCACTGCCGACGCGGAACTCATCTTGTTCACGCCGCTGTTCGCGCCGGCCGAACATGCCGAACGGCTGGCCTCAGAGGTCATGCCGGAGCTTGGGGTGGACTTCGGGGAGGACTAGCCGTAGCTCAGGTAGCGGCGACGGAGCATCTGTCAGTGTCGACCAGGCGTGTCATGCGGTATCCCGATGGGGGCGGTCTGACCGCGAAGCGGCGGGCTGCTCATCGGGAGCAAGTACGGTTCGACGCTTCCGAGTTATTCCCAAAAGGCGTGGCACCACCGCAGGTCGCGCGCCGGTGGTCTCCCGCAAGTCCGCTACCACGACCGCCCGGCCACCGGCGGTCAGCCGAATACCAGCAGCGCGAGCGCCAGCGCCGTATTGACGACGAACAGGGGAAGGCCTACGGGCCTGCCCCTGTCTTCTGGAGCGCTTTCCCCGGTCGGCCGCAGAGCGGGATCGGCCTGCAGGGCGCGGATGCCGTCGACCGCCCGCAGCGCCTCCGGTCTGCGGCGGAAACGACGGTTGAGCCAGGCCGGGGCGACGACACCGTAGATCTCCGCGCCGCGGGCACCGTCGCCGGACCGGTCGATTCTGAATCCGCGGTCCTTCAGCCAGACTTGGGTGAGCTCGTTCCAGGGAATGTGCCGGACCCTCCGCGTCCCGACGGCCCACAGGCCCGCGCTGTCCGCCGTGATGCGCCAGCTGAACTGGGTGGCGATCAAGAGGGTCACGCCGAGGATGCAAAGCACAAAGAGCACGCGTTGACCGAGCGGACTTTCGCCGTGTAGGGCAGGGCCACCGACCACGAAGGCGATCAGGATGCCCTGGCCGAGGACGGCGCACAGTCTGCTCCCGATTCCCGGCCCCCAGCTCACGGGCTCCGCGCCGGGACCCGGTGGCTCGGACGGCCCGTCGGGGTACTCCTGACGCGCCGGTCCGGCGTCGTACTCGATGCACAGGCGGGGCGCCTCCTGTCCGTCGGACGAGACGAGGACGAGCCCGCCGCCGGGGTGGGGCGGGCCGAACAACACGGCCTCACGCAGCCGGTTGTGCACGGGAATGCGGGACTCGCCATCGGCGAGCAGGGTGTAGCAGCCGAGGAACGGGCGGCGCCCTTCGACGTCGTCGGCCGCGAAGACGTACGTACGCCGGTCGTTTCGCCCACCCCCCTCGCGCACGAGCACACGCAGCGCGGGCACCGGCCCGCGGTGCAGCGCGGCGGCACGCCGTCGGTCTCTGACGTAGTACGCCAGGCTCAGAAAGCCGATGATGGTGCCGAAGAACGCCACCAGCTGCCAGCCGTCGGTGCCCATGAACGGGGTGACGCGGAGCGGCCCGAGAGCGAAGGCGAGAACGGCGGCGACGACCATCACGATGCCGCAGCCGAGCTGCTCGCCGTCGCCCGGGCGGGTCATCGCCGCCTCGGGCAGTGGGTACCGTCCGGGGCCGGCGATCTCCAATGCCAGCCGACGCTGACGGCGTGCGGCGGCGAGCCTGTGCAGACAGCCGAGACAGGCGTAGCAGGCCGCGACCGCCATGGTGATGCCCACTGCGGTGGGAGTGCCCGGGTCGAGAAGCGCCCAGATGACCACCAGAGGGAGCACCGCGGCGGTGGCCAGGGGCAGCAGTCTGATGCCCCGGTAGACAACGGCGACGACGAGCGCCGCCATGGCCGTGGCGAGCCAGTCGGTAGTGCACGGCCCTTTGTCGTCGCAGAAGTAGGCGTCCCCCGGGGCCAGCCGGAGGGCGGCGATGCTCGCGAGCACCAACGCCAGAACCGTTGGAAAGGGATGCGCCCAGCGCCCGGGCCGCAGCGCACGCCAGCGCTCGGCGTTGGAGGAGAGCCAGGCAGCGGCATCCGCCGGAACTATCCCGGGCGGCAGGGGAATTGGGGTTTCGGCCACGGTTGAATTGTCAGGCCCGGCCCCCGGTGGCCCACCCTCACCGGCCGACGGGAGTATGAACAGATCGGGGCGGTCGGGCAAATACAGAGTACGTGTCCGTCAGGAGCCCGGTGACCGCGCCCTGGGGGTGGGCCGGAGCAGCGTTGACCCTGTCGAGCACACGGCACCCGACGGGAACCTGGGCATGACGCCGCCCCCTGACACACAACCTCATTCGAGATGCACAATGACTGGCTGCGGATCTTTCAAATGCCCTCCTCAGCACTGGAGTTAATCCGGGCCGAGGAAATCGGGTCACTCCTCAAACGGCACCGCGAAGGCCGACCCGCCGGCCCCTTGGACCGCAGAGCCTGAACGCCACCCTCCCGCCAGCGGGCGCCGGTGGCGCGGCGGGCCGAAAGGGGTAGCGGCGGAAGTTGTTCCGCCACTCCCCACGAGGACCCGGCCTCACCCACCCCCGCACAGTCAACCTGCGGGAAGACATCGTGTGCCAGGCCCTGGACCAGTGGATCGCCCGGGCCTTCGCCCCCGACCGGCTCACCGCCACCATCGAAGCACTCACCCACGCGAGCGCCGCGGCAAGCGCCGCAGAGACGCAAACAACCGAGCAGGCCCAAACCCGCCAGGCGATCAAGGACTGCGAACGCCGACTCGCCCGCTACCAGGCCGCCCTCGAAGCCGGAGCCGACCCTGCCGCCGTCACCCGATGGATCAACGATGCGCAGAAAGACAAGCGGCACAGACAAAGCTCGACGCGCTCCCGCCGTCAGCCGGAAGAAGGAACCCCCACTCGACGCCCAGCAGATCCGCGAGATCACTGAGAGCCTTTGAGGCATCGCACAGCGCATCCGCACAGCCACACCGAGAAGAAAGGCCCGCTCTACGAGGCCCTAGGCATCACCGTCAGTTACGAAAACGCAACGAGGACCGCGACCATAAGGTCGAGGCCCTCGTCTTCGTATCGTCACTAGTTGTGTCCGAGGGGGGATCGGGACCAATACCCCACGGATCGCGCCGCTGGTCACGGAGCTGACACTGATCGGCGCCACGAACTGACCCGTCGGCTCGGGGGCTTCTTCTGACCGATCAGGTCGTCGATCTCCGTCCAGAGCGGGCCGGGAGCGGCGGCGACCTTCGCCAGGTGTGCGGCTCGTCGTTCTTCGGCGGCCCGCCGCCGGGCCTCTTCCGCCGCTCGGCGGGCCTTCTGTTCGCGCTCGGCTCGCCCGGTGCGGTGCAGGTGCGCGGCGTCCAGGAGCGCGGCGGCGCTGCGGCGCTGCGGCGCTGCGGCGCTGCGGCGGCTGCCGACGGTGGTTGCGTCGGCCGGGGTGCGGGTCGCGCGGAACCGTGCCATGAGTCTCGAGCCGACGTGAGCCGCCTTGCCGAGCGCGGCCTCCACCAGGAGTGCGTTCTTCTCCGCTGTCGGCAGCGCGCTGACGAACGTGGCCAGCGCCTTGGCCTGATCGGCCGGGGCGGCATCCCCGGAGGGCGCGGAGGCGTCGGCGGCGACGGTCAGCAGGTCTTCGTCGACCTTCAGGAAATGCGCGAGTGCCTGCTGCGGTCCGGTCAGCTCGCCCAGCCCGGCCGGCACCGGCGGCTCGGTCTCGCGGGCGTACTCCTCCTCGTCGTCCTCGGCCAGCTCCCACACCCGCAGGCCGGCCAGCCACGCCAGGTACAGCGGCCGCAGGTCCCCGGCGGCGAGCTCGGCCCGCAGCCCGACGAAGTCCGAGAGCGTGAATGACGACTCGAAGTCCCACTCCCCGCCGTCCTCGCAGTCCAGGGAGAAGTCCAGGAGGGTGTAACCGCCCTTGGTGTGGACGGTGAGGGACTCCTCCAGCGCGTACGGCTCGACGGTCTTCTTCGCCAGCAGGCCGGCGGGCAGCCGCAGCAGCAGGCAGCGCGAGCCCCAGTTCGCGAAGTACAGGTGCGCGTCGTAGAGCTGCTCGACCAGCTTCGTGGTGTCCCCATGGAAGTCCCCGAAGTGATATTCGTTGACGAACCGGGTCGCGGTGATCGTCGCCCGCGTCGACAACGCCCGCACCTGGGCCTGCTCGTCCTTGGACAGCGGCCGGTCGACGGCCAGGAACTCGTAGTACTGATACTCACTCACGCCGCCGCACCCTACCCGTGGCCACCGGTGCCTCGTCGGCCCGGTGTGCTGGGATGGAGGGATGAGCACCGAGGAGACGAGCGCCGCCCTGTCGGATCTGGTGGACGCCCTGCGCCGGGACAAGCGGCGCGGCCCCTACGCCGGGCACGACGCGTACGTACACACCGCATGGGCCGTCCAGGAACAGGCCACCCGGCTGATCGAGTCCAGGAGCGCCGTGTCGGCGGTTCCGGAACTCCGCAAGGCCGTCGACCGCATCACCAAGGCCCTGATGCACCTGGACGACTCCTCCGGCATGGCCGGCGACGCGCTGCGCGCCCTGGTCGACTGCTACGCCCGCGCCTTGGCCGCCGCCCCGCCGAAGAACCCGGCACCGCTGGCCCGCTGGATCGCCGCCACCACCCTGGACGGCCCCGGCTGGCCCGACCTGCCCCTGGCGGCCTTCGCTCCGGCCCTCGGCCCGAAGGGCCTGGCAGCCCTGACCGACATCGTCGAGGAGCGCGCTCGCTTCCTCACGCCCGCTGACCAGTACGGCGCCGAGTTCGGCGTCCGGCACCTGCGTGTCCAGCTCGCCGAGGTCTCCGGCGACACCGACCACTACATTGCCGTCCTCGCGGAACAGCTCACCAGCCCCACCCCGTACGTGAAGATCGTCCGGGCACTCCGGGCCGCAGACCGCCCCGACGAGGCCGTCACTTGGGCAGAACGCGGCCTGACCGACCATCCCACCAGCCCCAACCAGTACGCGGGCCCGCTCCGCGATGAACTCGTCGCCCTCCACCTCGCCGCAGACCGCCCCGAGAAGGCCCTCCTGGTCCGCCGCGACGCCTTCGCCCGCACCCCCGTCCACGACCTCTTCCGTCCCCTGGCCGCCACAGCCAACAGCCTGGACCACCCGGAGGCCATCGACTGGGCCCTGGACCTCCTGCGCGAACGCCTGGACACCAACCCCACCACGTACACCCGCGAACTGATCGAGTGCCTCCGCGAGACCGGCCGCACCGACGACGCCTGGCACACCGCCACGCACCTCGACGCCCTGTCGAAGTACACCCTCCAGGACCTCATCGAGAAGCGCCGCACCACCCATCCCGCCGACGTCATCGCCCCCTACCACCACCTGGTCGACCTCTATCTCGCCGACACCGGCAACAAGCGCCGCTACGACTACACCGCCCGCCACCTGAAGAAGCTCCGCACCGTCCACCGCACCCTGGGCACCGAACCCGACTTCGACGCCTACCTCACCACCCTGCGTGCCGAACACCGCCGTAAGCCCAGCTTCATCACCCGCCTCGACCAGTCCGGCCTCCGCGGCACCGCGCCGTGAACTTCCCGGGGCCCGGCCGGATAGCCATCCGATACCCCCAACCGGGTAATTCCGAGGCTCTTCTCGTTGGGTCAGTACCGACCGCGCCGGGTCCTCCCGCTGCTGGGCCGGTAGGCATCCTTCACGATCTGCTCAAGATCCTCTTCGCTGAACCTGCGGTGGCTTCCTCGGCGGCCGACCCCCGTACGGCTACCGCCTGGTCGATCTCGGCCCGCATCCCAACCCGGCCAAGGCCGCCGACGGCAAGCGCCTCCACGGCCTGGAACCCGATCCCGTCACCGCGCCGATCGTCGTCCGCATCTTCACCGAGTACCTGAGCGGCCTCGGGATCTTCGCCATCGCCGAGGGCCTGACCCGCGACGGCATCCTCAGCCCCTCCGCGTACGACCGCACCCGCAACCCACACCGCGACACCCGGGCCTGGTCCAAGAGCGCCGTCCGCGCGGTCCTCACCAACCCCCGCTACACCGGCCGCCAGGTCTGGAACCGCCAGCGCAAGCACGAGTCCCTCATGGACATCACCGACGTCACCCTCGGCTACACCACCACCATGAAGTGGAACGGCCAGGACAAGTGGATCGTCTCTAAGAAGATCGTCCACACCCCGCTCATCAACGACGAGATCTTCGCCCGCGTCGACAGGCTGCTCCACAAGCGAGCCACCACCGGCGCCGCGCACGTTCAGCACCGGACCCGTAACCCCTACCTCTTCCGCGGCCGGATCACCTGCGACTCGTGCGACCGCCGCATGCAGGGCCAGTGGTCCCACGGCGAGCCGTACTACCGCTGCCGCTTCCCCGAGGAGTACGCCCTGGCCAACAGCATCGAGCACCCCCGCAACGTCTACCTCCGCGAGGCATGGGTCATCCCTTCCCTCGACACATGGCTGACCCGCGTCTTCAGCCCGCACCGCCTCTACGCCAACGTCGACGCCCTGGCCGGCGCCGCCTCCGAAGAGAACACCGCCGACACCTCCGAAAACGCAGCGCGAGCCGCCATCGCGGAGTGCGACAGGAAGCTCGCCACCCACCGTTCCGCGCTCGAAGCCGGAGCCGACCCCACCCTCGTCACCCGATGGATCGCAGAGACTCAGGCCCACCGAGCCCGCGCCGAAGCCGTCCTCCGGACCGCCGCCCGGGGCCCCGCGGGACCCATGAGCCGCGAGGAAATCACGCGGCTGGTCGACTCCATCAAGGACCTCGCCGCCGTCGTCAGCACCGCAGACCCGGCCGACAAGGCCGAGATCTACCGGCAGCTCGGACTCCGCCTCTCCTACACCCCCGGCAGCGCCACTACACCCCCGGCAGCGCCACCGTCCGCGCCGAGATCCATCGCGACGGAGACGGCCCGGACAACGGAAAATCCCCACGGTCACAGAGTGACCGTGGGGATTTGGTACGTACGTGTCCGAGGGGGATCGGGACCCATACCCCACGGATCGCGCCGCTGGTCACGAAGCTGATGCTGGGCGCTCCGGCACGCTGAGAGCGCCGTCCCGCCAGGTGCTGCAGGACGGCCTGCCAAGGACCCGGGCTCGACCGGCACGGGGCCCCGATTAGGTCCTGTGCGGAGCTCTGTCAAGTCCCGTACCGGGCCGGGTTCGGTCGGCGTATTGTCGGTGGCCGGCACCCGCATCACGCCTCGTCCGCCCGGTACGACGTCGCGGGGCGTCGATGGAGTCCGTGAAACACGTCCGGTATCCGGTAATCGACATCCAGCGCATCAGAAAGTGATGGTTCGGCGTGAGGCTGCTGTTCGACCCTGACCCCTTCTTCGACGGCCCCGAAATCATCGCTCCGGTTCGGGCCGCAGGCGCGGAGGCGGACGACGGCGGAGACGACGACTTCGAGTCGGCGTGCGACGGGTTGGTCCGCCTCGTCACCGAGTACCGGCACGAGCTGCAGACCTCCGCCGGTCTGGACGAGACCCGCGGCGCACTCAACGAGTTCTTCCTCTCCCACGCCCTGGAGTACCGGCATCGCGGCACGACGGACGGGCGGCTCGCACTGTGGCGTGAGGAGCATGTGCGGGCGCTGCTCCTCGAATGGCTGCCCCGGAACGTCACCGCCCTGCCGCAGGAGGCCGACGAGGGCGACGCGCCCGGAGCCGTCGCCGGCCTGGTGGAATTCCTGGCCGCGACCGGCATCCTCGACCCGCGCTCCGAGGACCCCGGCCGCTTGCGCGAGACCGCCGAGGAGCTGCGGGCCGCTCATGACGAAGCGATGCAGGACCCGCGTTTCATGGGCCCGGCCAAGTTCTGGATGCTGACGGCAGCCCGTGCCGGCGTCGATGTACGCGACGAACGGTCCCTGGACCGGTTCCTCGCCGACGCCCGAGCGGGCCTCGTCGCCTACGACGCGAAGCAGCTCGAGGAGGTCATGCTGAACCAGCTGGCCGGCGGGGTCATGGCCACCGGGGCCGGTCCCGGTGGCCGCAGCCTGCTCCAGGAACGGGAACCGGCGCTGCCCGCGGTGGCATTGGGCGACGAGCCGTCGCTGCGCCGGGCCGCCGCGGACGCGGGTGTCCTGGGGCAACTCGCGGAGGTCGCCCGTTGGCTCGGCAAGGACGGGCGTCCGGTGACGAAGACCGGCCGCCTGAAGACCGCCGACGCGATCGAACTCGCCCGCCGCCTCGGCACGGAGCGTGGCCTGGGTGAGGCGGCGGGCCCGCTCGGTCATCTCGCCGGCGACGTGCTCGACGGTATTCGCCGCGCCGACCAGCTCCCCTACCTGCGGCTCCTTGTGGAGTGGGCGCGTGAGGCCCGGCTGGTGCGGGTGTACGGGGGCCGGCTGGTGGCGGTCGCGGGCGCCAGGTCCGTACGCGAGGACCCTCTCGCGCTCGCCGCCCGTGCGCTCACCGCGCTGCCCTGGCTGCGCGATCCGCTGCTGACCGGCCCCGGATGGGATGTCCCGTCCCGGCTCTACCGGCGCTTCGACCTGCTGCTGCCGGACGTCCTCGCCGCGCTGTATGGAATGCCGGCCGCCACGCCGTGGCCACTGCTGTGGCACACGGTGCGCACCGGCTATCTCGACGACGCCCACCGGTTCGTGACGGAGGATGCCGCGGACGCCGCCGACCGGCGCTCCGCCGCCGAACTGCACGCCGTCTTCCGTCTCCTCGCGGCAGCGGGGATGGTCGATCTCACGCGCGGCCCGGTCGACACCACGATCACCGAACCCCTGCGCGCCCTCGGTACGGCGGGCGGACCGGCCGGACCAAGCGGACCGGGCGGACCGGATGGACCGGATGGACCGGATGGACCGGGCGGACCGGGCGCCGGTCGCCACGAAGGCGCCGCTCCCGGCCGGGACCTCCTGCGGGCCTGCGAGGGCGACGACGTCGAACTCGTACGGCTCACCCCGCTCGGGCACCTACGCGGTCCGCGCGCTGCTCACCTCCCTCGGCCGCCGCGCCCCCGCCCTCGGCGATCTGCGGGAGGCGGACGCCACGACCCTCCTCACCTCACTGCTCGACGAGTACGGGCCCGATGAGGCCCGTGCGGAGCTGGCCGGATGGATCGCGGCGCAGGGCGGCTGGGACGCCGCCCGACCCGCCCTCGCCGGGGCGCTCGCCCGGGTCCGCCTGCACACCCGGCGCAACGCGATGCTGCGTCTCCTCGCCATGGACCTGCCCGACGGACTCGGCCCACAGCTGCTGCGCACGCTGCGGGAGGACGCGGAACTGGCCCCCAACGCCCTCCTGATCACACAGGAGCGGGCGACGGAACAGCACACACCATGGACCCGGACAGCACCACCGGCACCGCCGCCTTCCCTGTCGTCGAGGACATGGACGAGCGCGAGTCCGCCCTGGCCGTCGCCGAGAGCCTGCTGCTGATGCGGGAACTCGGCGGCGAGGAAGGGCTGCTTGCGGAGGCGGGCCGCTCCAGGGACGACACCGAGATGTTCACCGTCATGCTCCAGCTGGCATGCGCCTCCGGCCACCCGGACCGGGCCGGCCTGGAACGTCTTGCCCGGATCGACGTGACCGGACTGCGCGGCAGAGCCACCCGGCTGGGACGGCTGCGGGCGGACGCGGCACGCAAGCGCAAGGGCGGCAGCAACGCCAAGGGCAAGGGCAAGAAGCGGAAGAAGCGCCGCTGAGCCGACCGCCGACCGTTCCCGCACGGCGGGAAGCCGCCGCCCGGCCCGGTGGAGGGGGCGCCGGGCCTGCACCCTCTCCCCCGCGCACACCGCCGGCCCCTCCCACCATTCCTGCTCCGTCCCCTTATCCTTTCCGCTTCCCTTCGGCTTCCCTTCGGCTTCCCTTCGGCTTCCCTTCGGCTTCCCTTCCGCTTCCCTTCCGCTTCCCTTCCGCAGAGGTCCTCCATGTCCCGTCCGCCCCGTCACCACATCGCCCGCCTGCTCGACGACACCTCGCCCACCGGGACGTTCAGCACCGAGCTGTCCCTGCCCGCATCGGATCTCCGGCTCGACGTCGACGGTTTCGGCCCGCTGCCCTTCCCGCTCAGGGCCGACAAGGTGAAGAGGCTGATCGCAACTGCCCGACGGGCCAAGTTCGGCAAGGGGGAGGCGACACTCAGCGACCCCTCCGTCCGCGACACCTGGGAGCTCACACCCGAACAGTTCACCGTCGGCGGCGACCGCTGGCAGGCACGCCTCGACTCCGCCCTCGACCAGATCCAGGACCGTCTCGGCCTGTCACCGGCCGCCCGGCTGACCGCCCGTCCGCACTCCCTTCTCCTCTACGGCAAGGGCCAGTTCTTCCTCCCCCACCAGGATTCGGAGAAGGACGACGCGATGATCGGCACGCTGGTCGTGTCCTTGCCGACCACGCACTCCGGCGGAGAACTGGTCATCCACCACGGTGGCACCAGCAGGTCCTACCGCGCCTCGGCGGACGATCTCGGCCTGGTCGCCTTCTACGCGGACTGCCGCCACGAGGTCACCCCGGTCACCCGGGGCTACCGTGTGACCCTCACCTTCGACCTGCTCGTCGAGAAACCCGCCGGTGACGGCGCGGCCGGGCCGGGCCCGGTGGCCGAGGTCGCCGCCTGCCTGACCTCCCACTTCACCACCCCCGCCACACCCCGCTACTCCTACCGTCCGCTTCCACCGCCCGGCCGCCTCGTCCACCTCCTCGACCACGAGTACACCCGGCGCAGCTTGCACTGGGACCAGCTCAAAGGCGCCGACCAGCACCACGCGGCCGTACTGCGGGCAGCCGCCGAGGCCGCGGACTGCGAAGCCGTCCTGGCCCTCGTCGACGTCAAGGAGACCTGGGACGCCTACCCCGAGGGCGAGGACCCCTGGGACCGCTACGACTCCTCGTACTACTACGACGACGATGACGATGACGAGGACGTGGCCGAAGCCGGTAACCGCACCAGCAGCGAGCCGGAGTACGTACTCAACGACCTGATCGACGACGAGGTGACCCTCACCTGGTGGACGCTTCCCGGCCGCCGCGGCGGCGAGAGCGTAGCGCTCCATGTCCCCGACGAGGAACTCTGCGCCACCACCCCGAACAAGGCCCTGAAGCCGTACGAGTCGGCGTACGAGGGCTACATGGGGAACTACGGCAACACCCTGGACCGCTGGTACCACCGGTCGGCCGTCGTGCTGTGGCCGCGCGAGCAGGCGTTCGCCACGCGCGCCGAGGCCCGGCCCGCCGAAGCCCTCGACGACCTCCACCAGCGCCTGACGTCCGGCGACACCGCCGCGGCGGCCAGGACCGACGCCGCCTCACTGGAGCCGTTCTGGTCCGGCGTCGTCGCCTCCACCGTCCGGGCCGGCACGACGTCCACCGGCCCGGCATACGGAAGCGGGAGCGGGGACGGGGACGGGGACGGCGCTGCGGACGGCACCTCCCTCGACAGGATGCTGGGCCTCGCCCTGCGCATCGCCCCGCTCCTGGACGATCCGGCACTCGCCGCGACACTCCTCAGCCCCCTCCCCCTGGAGTCCCTGACTCCCGCCCACGCCGACGCCCTCGCCACCGCCTGCACCCACCACGGCGCACAGTGGTCCGGGCCCCTGCTCTCCGCGTGGTTCGGGGAGCCCTCCCGGCACATGGACAGGGGACGGCGTGAGTGGACCCGTCACCTGCCGGGGATCGTCCGGGCACTGGAGGCGGCGGGCGCCGGGCAGGCGGCTCAACAGTTGACGGCGGAGACCTGGAAGTGGCTCGACAGCCTGCTGAAGTACTGGACGACAGTCCGCCACACCGCGCAGCGCACTCCCTCGTTGGCGGGGCTCGCCGCCCCGCTCGCCCGGCTGTCCCGGTGCGCCGGCGGCTCCCTGCCCGCAACCATCCGGAAGACCCTGCGCGGATACGACGACACCGTCCTGGAATGCATGGTCCCAGCCGTCCTGACGCCACGTCCGCAGGACGATCCCGGCCCACCGATGTCCGGCCCACCGGGGCCGGGCATCACCGACGGCCTCACAACCGCCCTCGCCCATGACTGCGTCGAACGCCTCGAGGCACTCCTGGCCCGCCCCGAGCGCACCGCCGACGACTGGTCGATCACCTGGAGTGCCCACCCGCCGGAGCGGGGCCGGGGACAGCGGCGCGGCCCGGCCCCGCACACCGGTCCCGCCGGCTGCGGCTGCGAGCTCTGCACCACCCTGGAGTCCTTCCTCACCTCCCCGACCAGGTGCTCCCACGAATGGCCCCTGGCGCAGCCCCGGCGGCAGCACATCCACCAGCTGATCGACACCGCCGCCCTGCCCGTCCGGCACGTCACCCGGCGCCTGGGACGCCCGTACACCCTCGTCCTGACCAAGACCGACCGCCTGTTCACCGACGAACGCGACCGCCGCACCAGGGCCGCCGCCGACCTCACCCGTTTGCGTGCCCTCCTGGCCGACGGAACTGCCCCCACCGGAAAGGGCTGACGGGATCCGAACCGGAACCCGAACCGGAACCCGAACCGGGACCGGGACCTCTCCGGGCGCCGGGTCCCTTCTTCGTGAGGCCGGTCGGTCCTGGTCAGTTCCTGGCCGGGGAGCCGCAGCATTTCTTGTATTTGCGGCCCGACTCGCACCAGCACGGCCCGTTGCGCGGCGGAGGCCAGACCGGCGCTTGCTCGGGACGGTCGCGGAGTACGTGTCGGCTGTAGGTGCGGCGGGTCCCCGCATCGTCGACCGGAAGCCCTTCCCCGGCGGCGAACTCCTCGTACGACGCAAGGGTCGGCTTGACGATGTGCACCCGGGTGGCACCCGCCTCGGTATAGGTGCACGCGTCGGTCTGCGGCCGCTCGGCGTAGCTGGCGTAGTCGTCGCCGTAGGACTCGGTGGACTCGGGCCAGCGCCGGCGCAGGTCCGACAGTGCGGTGGACGCGGCATCGGGGGTGCTTCGGGAGGTGCCTGTCGGGCTGAGCAGGGCGAGCGCCAGGCGCTGCGCCTCCGCGCGCAGTTCGGGCCGCTCGGCCAGCAACGCGTCGAGCACACCGCCGCGTTCGGCGGCGGACAGGGCGCGGAAGGTTGCCGCGGCATCGGCCCGGTCCGGGTCCCGCTGCGGCGCGGGAGCCCAGTCGATGCCATCGTGCATGGCGGCGAGAGCGAGTGCCACGGCGTGTGCGCAGAAGGCGCTGCGGGAGCCGCAGTCGCAGGTGCCGGTCAGCCGTCGGTCGACCACCCCGACCCAGACGCTGTGCCGCGCCCCTTGGGCGACGACTCCTCCGGCGGCACCGCCGTCAGCCGCGGCACACTCCCGTACGGCCCCCTGGCGGTGGAGTTGCTCCCCGGTACGCAAGGCCGCCTTGCTCGCGGTCTGTCGCACGGTCTCTACGGTCACTACGGCTGCCATCCGGGCATTCAACCGTGCGGCGCAGGCCGGTTTCCAGCCGGGGATCAGGACCCCGCCTGCGGCCCGTTCACGGCGGAGATCCGCAGCGGTGGGTCACAGCAGTGAGGAGTCGCGTCGCGCGGCGTCAACCTCGCGGCGGAAGGCGATGTGGCGCGGATAACTGTCCCGGATGCCTTCGAGGTAATGTCCGTCGCCGTCGGCGATCAGCAGCCCCTCCGCACAGGCGGCGGCCAACCGTGCGGCCTCCTCGTAGGAGGCCCGGTCCTGGGAGCCGACAATGCGGCGCACCGAGCGGTCGCTCACGGCCCGCGCGATCTTGAGCCAGTGCGCGCGCCGTGCGGGAGTGGTGGCGCGGCGGGTCAGCAAGTCCTGCAGATGAGTGGCGTACGCGGTGCCGGCCTCCGCTTCCTCCTCGTGGCGTTCGTCGCTGTACCGGACCGTGCGGCCGCCCGTCGCGGCCTGGAAGAACAGGGAGTGCAGAACGGTGTGCGGCCAGTCGGGACGGGCCGCCGCGCCGCTGGCCGCGGCGATGACGTACGGAAGCACGGTCATGGTGACGTCCGTACTGCGGTAGCTGCTGTAGGACTGCTCCTCGGTGCCGGTCGGCAGCAGGGCCAGAACCTCGTCGACCCGGTCCGCGAGCAGCAGGGCCTGTGCCTGGAACGCGAGCAGGTAGGCGTGGCGGAATCCCGCCTCGCCGGCTGCGATCTCGTCGGCGGCGAGTCCGGCGGCCTCCGCTCCGGCCCCGGCCTGGTGGGTTTCGGCGGCCTCGTAGAGTGCGACCAGACGGCGGGTGGACGCGTGGAGCTGGAAGGCGCGGGCCCGGTGGGCGGCGGTGGCCTCGGTGTCACCCCGCTCGACGGCGAGCTCGGCCGCCCGTTCGGCCAGCGGCGCCCACTGGTGGACGGCCCAACCGTGCTCCCCCTCCCGCCGGTTGCCGGCGGCTTCGAGTCCTTCCTCGCAAGCATGAGTTGCGGCCTTCGCCTCGCTCTGCGCCCGTAGCGCGTCGACGAGGCCGAGGTAGGCGTCCGGCTGATCGATCCCGCCCGCGCGGGCAGCCTGGGCGAGCGCGTCGGTTCCCCCGCTGTATCCGGCGGCCTCCCTCAACAGCCGCATGCGCAGCGGGGAATGGCCCTGGGCGGCGCGGGAGACCAGGGCGCGGGTCCAGTGCGGGGCGAAGTCGGCGAGGGAGGCGACGTCGTACGGCAGCGCCTCGCGCACCGCGGCGAGCGAGCGCGGCTCATGGCCGTACGGCAGCCCGGTCAGCCACAGCTCGGCCAGCTCCTCGGCCGCCGTGGCGGGGTCGGCGACGGCGTCGAGTCGGGAGCGCAGCGCGCGGGCGGCGGCCTCGGTGAGGTCGGTGTCCAGCATGGCGGCCGCCGAGGTCTCGAAGCTGTACAGGGGCCCTTCGTCCCCTTCGAGTTCCAGGGCGGCGAACAGCATGCGATGCGCCCGCGCGGACAAGTCGTACTCCCCGGCCAGGAGACAACCGGCCGCGCGACTGAACAGGGCGTCCATGCGCGGCGCCCAGGACGCGTCGCCGAAGGCGCGCTCATGGCCGAGATCCGGGTCCCAGTCCCAACGGTCGTAGAAGACGCCCGACTCGACGTCCGTGGTGAAGGCCTCGATGTCGGCGATGAGCGTGTCCGGCCGCCGGCCGCCGGCGGATGACGCGTCGGGGGCGAGCAGGGCCTTGAGGTCGCCGAGGAAGGCCGCCCGGCTTCCGCTGGGCAGGCCGGTGGCGTACGCGGTGAGCGTCTGCCTCAGCTCCCGCTCGGTCAGCGGGTCGACGAGGGAGGCGAACTCGGCGAGGAATTGCTGGAGGCTGGGGGACGTGACCATGCCCGAAACCCTAGCTCCGGTGCCGCCGGAACCTGTTCGCCGGGCCCCGGCGGCACCATCCGGAGCGCGACTGCCCCCACGCGGACCCTCAGTTCGGCAGTACGTACCCCAGCGCCTGGACGGCCTTGCGGAAGGCGGGGAGGTCGTCGGGGCGTACGGCGAGGTGGCGTTCGCCGAGCGGGGTGCACAGGCGGCGCAGTGTGCGGTCGCCGACCAGGAGCAGGGCGAGCGCGTGGTCGGCGCACTCGACGAGGTGGAGGGGGCCGAGGTCGGTGAGCTTTCCGGCGCGGGCCTCGACGTCGGCGAGGAGGACGGCCACCGTGTCGGGCAGCGTGTGGTCGCTGCGGGAGGTGAGGAACTCGCGCAGTTCGCGCAGGGTGCGCCCGGCGTCGAGGGCGGCGAGCAGGGAACGGGAGTCGAGCTGCCAGACGCGGTCGGCGGTGTGCTCGGCGTAGGCGGAGAGCAGGAGTTCGTCAGCGGCGGGCAGTCCGTCGGGAGCGATGACGTCGAAGTTGCCGAGGACCTTGATGCGGCGGCCGTCGCTGCTGTCCGGGGTGCGCGGTGAGGGGATGTAGGTGCCGGCTGCGCCGGTGGCGTAGGCGCCGAGCGGGTTGAGGCGCAGGGCGAGCAGGCCGTCGTAGCGGGTGAGGTAGTCCAGGTCGTCGGCGCCCCACTGATCGTGGTAGTCGGCGCGCGCCCCGGCGGGGGCGGTGTGGCGGACGTCGATCAGACCGAGGGTGGCGGCGTACTCGAAGAGGACGGCCAGGGTGTAGCGACCCTGGAGGAGGGGCCAGTCGCCGTATCCGGCGTAGCCCATGCTGCCGTATTCCGCGTCCACCAGGTACAGGCGCCACTGGGCGCGTTCGCTGCGGGCGATCGCGAAGCCGTTGCCGCTTGAGCGGACCCGGTCGAAGAAGGCGTCCGCCTCCTCCCACTCTCCCTCGGCGGCCCTGGCGAGGGTGGCGGCGACGGCCTGGCGGCGGGGTTTGACCGCGGTCAGGACGTTCGCCGCGCGCTGCCCCTTGATCTCCTCGCAGCGCGAGAACTCGTCGATGACGCCCCGCGTGATCCACTTCTGCCACAACAGGCGGATCGTGTCGTGGGCGGGTTTGGTGAGCGCGGTCCGGCCGCGCACGGTGAGTTGGAGCTTGCTGCCGGACAGCTCGGCCAGACCCCCGGCCTGCAACAGCAGTGGCCATGCATACGCGGCGACGGGCTCGTGCGGGTAGAAGTCGCCGCCGGTCAGAACCTCGGCCACGACGGCGACCGTCGCCGCGGCCGGCCGCAGCGTCTTGGCGCTGCACCGCAGCTTGCCCGCAGCGCACAGCTGGAGCACCGCCCGGAGATCGGCCTGCGCGGCGTGCTCGGTCGGGCGGTCGATGGCGTCGAAGGCATCGGGCGCCTTCGCGGTCGTACGGTCGGTCATGTCGCTGCAGTCCTTCAGGTCATAGCGGCTTCAGGCAGGCCGTGGCGGGGCAGGCGCAAGGCTACGGCGTCGGTCAGGCGGCCAGGTCCAGTCCGGCCGGGGCCGTGCGGGAAACGGGACAAGGCCGAGGAAACGCCGGTAGGCAGCGTGCAGCCAGGCCGCCTCGGAGGCCGGCGGGAACACCAGGTCGGCGACGGCGATCTCACCGCTTCCGCCCTGCGCGGCCCGGCAGTACGCGGCCACCTCCGGGCGGCCGCAGGGGACACCGATCTCCGTGACCGTGACCAGCCGCCCCAGGAGGACGGCCTCCGCCGGCACGGCGATCACGTCCTCCAGGACGGTCTCCCATGCCCCGAGCTGCTCCTCCTCTCCGTAGGCGTCGACCAGCACCATGTCGACCACCGCGTCGAGGAGGCTTCCGAGCGCACCGTCGTTCATCGCGCGCTCCCCGGAACCCGGAACACCGGAACCGCCGCGGTCGGGGACGCCGGACTGGTAGGCGGGGAACGGCTGGCGTCTGGGCCGCGCACCCCCGAGACCTCCTGCCGCTCGCGAATGCGAACCGGACCGTCTGCCCCGCCATGCTCAAGTGCACTTCATTGCCCGCGAAGAGACGCTGCCCCTTACCTGCCGAGAGGAGACACCCAGGAGGAGCGACGGTCAGCGTCCCCGAACACCCTCCAGAGATCATGCCGGAGGTGGCGAGGATCCTGCTGAAAGCGCTCCTGGAGGCCCGGGATCGACAGCAGGACGATCAAGCCCCACTGCTGACGTCAAGCCCGCTCCGTAGCCAGAACCAAAGCAAGAAAGCGAACATTCTTATCATTCCGGGGACTTGAACCCCCACGGATTGGCGGCAACAAAACCGCAGGTCACAGCATGATCTATTTCTGTGCGACGAAGGGGCCGCATGGGCACACAGCTCCCACACAAGGAAAACCCCTGGTCAGCGCACCGACCAAGGGTTCTTCGCACGTGTCCGAGGGGGGATCGATACCAATACCCCACGGATCACGCCGCTTGTCACCGAGCTGGAGCTGCACGTTACCCCGTAACCCGCAATCGACCAGGCAGGAATGCCCGGTCGGCCGGTCTCGGATGCGGCCGCGGCTGCGGCTGCGGTCAGAGGACGATGTATCGAAGGCCCGCGGCCATGGTCTGGTTCGCCACACGGCTCTCCATGTCCCACGGGCGCTCCAGCAGCAGAGCACGCAGCATCTTGTGCTCGCGAAGGACCTCCACAACGCCACCGGCAGTTTCCCGGATCTCCGCGTCACGGGGGCTGAGGTGGTCCAGTGCTCGCAGCCGCTCCATCGGCGTACCCGCGCTCTCCGCCAAGACTCTCTCCTCCACCACTCACTGAATCGCCCTGGGACATGGTGGTCGGCGCATACACGCAACGATAGCGTCCGATGAGAACTGATCGCCTACGAGGCGAAGTTGGTGAGCAAGTGACTCTCAGTGTCCGGGTATGAGCATCGCCGTCCCGCGGCAAAGTTCGCTTCGGGCGGCGCGGTGCGCTTGCGATGTGGGGCGCTGCTGGTTGGGCGGCTCCTGACCTGGTCCTAGGTCGCTCGTCTGGGTGAGGAGAATCCTTCAAGCGGACGACAATCCGCCGCCTGGAGCCCCATGCTGACCTTGTCTCATCCGGCAGCATCATGCGATCCGTCGCCGTACGCACCCGTGGAGAGAGCGCGTGTCTCACCTCATGCCCCCAGATGCCCCCGATGCAATCGAGGGCGTCATCGACCATGTGCTGCATGTCAGTTACGACGAGCGCACGGTACTGCGGCTGACTACCACGATCGGCGACGAGGACAGCGTCACCGCGTTTGGCAAGGCGCTCTTCGGCGTGCAGCCCGGAGAGAGCTTGCGGCTGCGTGGCAAGTGGACCCAGCACGCCCGCTATGGGCGGCAGTTCGCGGCAGATCACTGCGAGCGCACGGTGCCCGCCGACGAGCGGGCCATCCGCCTCTATCTTGCCTCGGGAATGATCCGCGGGATTGGCCCGGTGCTCGCCTCCGCGATCGTGGACGCCTTCGGCGAGCAGACCCTGAAGATCATCGACGCCGAACCGCAACGCCTGCTGGACGTCCACAACATTGGTGCCATCCGGCTGGCGCGTATCACGGAGGCCTGGCAGGAACAGAAGGCCATCGCCGAGATCATGGTGTTCCTCCAGGGGTTGGGCATCACCCCCACCCTCGCGGTGAAGATCTACACCACCTACGCCGAGGCCGACGACGACCCGATGGACATCGTCCGCCGTACCCCCTACCAGCTGTGCCGGGACGTGCGCGGCATCGGCTTCGCTAACGCCGACAAGATCGCTCTTGCCGTCGGTGTCCCCAAGCACAGCCATGCACGCCTCAAAGCCGCGCTGATCCATGAACTGGACGAGGCCGGCGGACAGGGCCACTGCCATCTGCCGACACGCGTACTGATCACCCGCACCCGGCACCTCCTGACCGACGACGACCCCGCGAGCGCCGAGATCCTCGACAACGTGGTGCTGCGCCATGCCCTCCAATCGCTGTGCGCCGAGGGCGAGGTGGTCATCGAGACGCTGCCGCTGCCGGTCAAGGACGGTGCTGATGCGGTAGCGGACACCGAGATCGCCCAGCTCCCGCACCGGCACAAGGACGAGACGCAGCTCGCCTGGCACGTACGCCGCCTCATCGCTTCTTCCTCACACCTGGCCGACCTCGCCCCCTGGGACGAGCGCCTGGCTCCTCTTTCCACCGCCGAGACAGCCGGACTGACCGAGGAGCAACATCAAGCGATCCGCACTGCTCTCACTCGACCCCTTTCCGTCCTGACCGGCGGACCGGGCTGCGGCAAGACCCACACCCTGTGCACCCTCGTCGAGATCGCGGATGATGTTGGGGCGATGGTCGCGCTGGCCGCCCCGACCGGAAAGGCGGCCAAGCGGCTGGAGGAAACCTGCGGGCAGAGCGCGATGACCGTGCACCGGCTTATCCGCCCGCCCGACGGTGACTCCCTCTTCGACCACGCCAGCGCCCTGGAAGCAGCCGACCTGGTGGTCGTCGACGAGGCGTCCATGCTCGATCTCAACCTGGCCCGCCGACTCCTCTCCGCCGTCCGCGACGGCTGCCACCTGCTGCTGGTCGGCGACATCGACCAGCTGCCCAGCGTCGGCCCGGGCCGCGTCCTGCGCGACCTACTCGATGTCGAGGCCATCCCGCGCACCCGCCTCACCAAGGTCTTCCGTCAGCAAGACGACAGCGCCGCTATCGTGATCAACGCACACCGCATCCTGCGCGGTGAACTGCCCCAGGACGATCCGAAGGTGTTCTGGAACCGCCCCGTACCCGCCGCGGAGGACATCGCCCGACGCGTGGTGGAACTGGTCACGGAACAGATGCCGCACCACTTCCGTATCAGTCCGCAGGACATCCAGGTCCTGTGCCCGGGCAAGAAGAACATCGCCGGTATGACCGACCTCAACCTGCGCCTGCAGCACAGCCTCAACCCGCCGTCGGATACCAAGCCCCAGCACTACCACGGCGGATCGGTCTTCCGTCTTGGCGACCGTGTCCAGCAGGTCCGCAACAACCCCCACCGAGGTGAGACGGGCGTCTTCAACGGCACGAGCGGAACCGTCACCGCCGTCGACCTCGAAGCCCACCAGCTCGCCGTCACCTTCACCGACGGCGAGGCGGCCACCTACCCCTTCGCCGACCTCGACGAACTCGTCCACGCCTACGTGCTGACCGTCCACCGCTCCCAGGGCAGCGAGTACCCCTACGTCGTCATCCCCATGATCAGCGCTGCCGGAATGCCGCTGCTCCAGCGCAACCTGCTCTACACCGCTGTGACCCGCGCCCGCCACGGCGTCCTGCTCATCGGCCAGAAGGAGGCCGTCGAACGAGCCGTGGCCAACAACCACACGCAACGCCGCAACACCGCCCTCACCTACCGCATCACCCACGCCGCAGGCGCTGTGCCAGGCCCTCGCTCCAAGACGCCATCCGGTCAACTCGCCTGGGACTGAGCGACCGCAGAACACTGCTCGCTCAAACTCGTTGTCCGAGGGGGATCGATTCCCGTGCTCCACGAACCACGCCGCTGGCGGCAGAGCTGGACCTTGCCCTCGTAGGCGGGAGCGAATGCGCACCGCTTCGCCGGTGGATGTCGGCCCGCTACCCCATATGAGTCGGCGGTTCAGTTGTCGAGCGCGGGAATCAACTGTCCGGCGGTGGCCTCCGACAGGAGGCTTTGCGTACTGGGATGCCGCTGGTAGACAGCGTTGATCTCCCGGGATGCGGCCGCCTCGTCATGGGGCAGCGCGAACTGTCGAGCGACAGCGTGCCTGAACGCGTCGGCAAGGTCTCCGTCCAGGTCGACGACGCGCAGGGCCTCGACGATGCCCGTCCCTGAATCAACGAGCACCATGTGGACCGGGAAAGGCTCTCCTGCCCGACCCGGCACCCCGACAATGCGGTCGCGCTGCCGGTGGGCCTCCCAGGGCGAGTCTCCCCAGCCGAGAGACGTGGGCTGGTCCCCCGAGCTCGGCAAGGTTTCGAAGCGATGGCACCACATGAGATGCCTGTCGCCCGGAACGACAGCGAACGCCGCCACCCCAGTGTTGAACGCAGCCCGCTCGCTGGACGCGAGGCCGTCGAACGCGTAGATGATCTCTACGTACGCCTCATTGAGCACGAGATTGGCTGCGGATTTCGGCCAGTTGACCTGCTTCGAGTAGGGAGCGCCTACCTCCAGTGTGTATCCCATGATCTGCCCCTCCCGGCCTGTGGCACCAGACCGGCTGATCGGTTCTCAGAATGGTGTCGACTCGCCATGCGGCGGCGGCACACGGTCGTCCGTGCTTCGGTCAGCGGTTGACCGGTCTGACGTCACCTCACCTCGTGGGTCACTGCCCGCCGGATGCGGTCTTGGTCCCTCCACCGTGTTTGGTCATACGGGGCCGGCATCGGATACGGACGGCACCGTGGGTGAATGCCGGGTCGGTGGCCTTGCTCGACCAGACGTACGCCTCGCCGGGGCCGAGCCGGGCCAACTGCTCGGCGGTGAGTCCGGACAGGGCTGCGTTCGCCTTTTGCAGGTGTTTCAGCCAGGCCGGGGACGTGAATTTGTGCAGGATTACGTGGTTGGACAGCTCAATCAGTTGGACAGGAACGGAGGGTGGGTCCTGACTCGCCACAAGGATGCTCATGCCCTTGTGGCGCATCTCGCGGACCGTCTCGACGAGACCGGCAACGAGGTCGGGGCTGTCGATGTACTTGTGCGCTTCGTCGAAGACGACCAGCTTGTTGAAGCGGCGCTCGCCGTCCCGGGCGTCGGCGAAGAGCTGCATGAGGACGACGAATAGGCCGAGAGCGTCGTCCTTCTCGATGAGATCGTCACGCAGGTCGACGATGATGAGTCGGCCGGGTCGGATTTGGCTGGTGAGCCGGACGCTGTCGTCGATGTATTCCTCGGCGAGCTCGAGCCGGTCCTCGGCGAGATCTTTGATGTGGTCCGGCATCCGTGAGTCGGCCAGTTCTTGACGAATCGCGTCGAGGCTCAGGTCGTTGCGCCGCTTACGGATGGCCTTGGCGATCTGCTTGATGTACGTGGACCGGTTTCCGACGGCGCCAAGGAGGAATTTCCAGTGTTCCGCCTTGAGTTCGGCCGAGGAGAAGGCCAGAGGTTGTACCTCGATCCCGGGGTAGTCCGCGCGGCGGTCGTCCACCTGCCCCTCCGGCGCGAGAGGTAGGACGTCGGTCAGGGCGCGCGGTTCTGCCCCGTAGCGTTCCTTGAGGGCAGCGAGCTGGGCGCTGTCGTCATTGGGATGCACCATCGAAGTGAATTCAGGCGCATAGTCCTGGGCCTTGCTGTAGTGGAAGACCACGGTGGCCAGCGGGTGCGGGAGGTTGTTGACCGGCGGGGCCGGCAGGGAAGCCGCCTCGATGATGCTGCCCAGGGTGTAGCTCTTGCCGCCCCCCTGGACTCCGAAGAGACTGATCGTATGGGTCTCGTCGAGGTCGAGGGCGATCGTGCGGCCGGCGACCTCGCCCAGCACGCCGTACTGTGGTGAGGGGCGGGTGACTCCGAGGAAGATCGCGGGCAGCACGGCTCCGGTGACGGGTGGTGCAGTAAGACTTGGAGCGTCGATGGTGGGCGCGTCGTGGAAGCCACTCGGGTTGAGCTTCATGGCCGCACGCGAGGGCTGATCGACGGACTTAGGTGTCGGGGCAGCCGCATCTTGTTCGCGCTCATCTGCCATCGGGTACTGCGGCTCCGGAGGCGCGACAGCGTTGGGTGCGGGAACGCTGGGCGTTGCCGACCCCAGCTCGCCTTCCGATACCGACGCACTCCCCTCCGCAGGGGGTTGCGGGGTAGCGGCCTGGCCCGGATCAAGCTCTGTGCCCCTCGCAGGCCTTCTGACTACTTGGCCCGCTACCTCTCCCTTCCCATCGTTCGCGACCGCAGGGTCTTGCGCGCGGAATGCCGCGTCAGCTAGGCGCGGGACGGAGGGTCGCAGCAGCGCCAGGGTAGGCGCGGTGGCCGCTCCGTCCGGCTCCGGTACCTGGTCGGCCTTGTCCTCCGAGACACCACCGTCCGAGGAGTCCGGCACGCCGGGCCGCACCGTTGGGATTGCCTGGACCAGTTCATCGATCAGGTCGCTGCCGATCCGATGGAACTCCACTCCGTCGTCAGTTTCCCGGTCCGTTCCGGTCCGGGCGAGGTCGAAGATCAGTCCGCTCCGGGTGAACTGCAGTCGGTAGCCATCGTCGAGGCTGTCAAGCAGTTGGTGTGCGGCCATGCGGGTGGTCTGGTTCAAGGTGCCGTGGCGGGCGGCCCGCTCCAGGTAGAAGCTGAGCATGGAGTCAAGAGCGAGGTTCTTGACCGGACGGTCGACGCGGTCGGGTGTGCTGAGGGCAGGGTCGAAGGACTCGGCAAGGACGATCTGGCTGCGTGCCAGTTGTCGGCCGACCTTGGTCTTGAGGCGCTGGTATGCGCCGATGTCGTCGAGCGCGGTGTAGCACTTCACTTCGACGAGGCGGCAGGTGATGATCCGCTCTCCTACATCGAGATGGAAGAGAGCGAGATCGCTGCGCTGGAAGGAGAGGGCATCACCGAATTCTCGTGCATGGCGGCGGGCTTCGGCGTAAAGCTCGGGGTGCGCGTCAAGGGGGACGACGATCTGGTTGTGCAGGACGTCCTGGTAGTCCAGGTAGAGGCGGGCCAGGGACAAGCCGAGCACGAGAGCCTGCTGGACATCGAGGACGTCACGCTCGGCTACACCACCACGATGCGCTGGAACACCCAGGACAAGTGGATCGTCTCGAAGAAGCTCGCCCACACCCCGCTCATCGGCGACGAGACTTTCGCCCGCGCCCAGGACGTACTCGCCAGCCGCGCCCGAAAAGGGGCACCCCACGAAGAGCACCGCACCAGGAACGTCTGTCTCTTCCGCGGACGTATCGCCTGCGCCGCCTGCTCTCGCCGGATGCAGGGCCAGTGGTCTCATGGCGAGGCTTACTACCGGTGCCGCTTCCCTGAGGAATACGCCCTCGCCAACCGCGTTCAGCATCCCCGCAACGTCTACCTCCGCGAGGCGTGGATCATCCCGCCCCTCGACGCCTGGCTGGCGAAGATCTTCTTGCCTCACCGTCTCGACGAAACCATCGACCTCATGGCCGCCTGTGCCCCGGACCGCACAGGCGAGAGTTCCACCGCCGCCGCAGCCCGGGCCGTCATCACCGCATGCGACACCAAGCTGGCCACCCATCGCGCAGCACTCGAAGCAGGGGCCGACCCCGCCCTGATCACCTCATGGATCGCCGAGACCCAGGCCCGCCGCGCCACGGCCGAAGCGGAATTGCGTACCGCCACCAACACGCCGACGGGCCGCATGACCCGAGACGAGATCGCCCGGCTCGTTCGGTCCATCAGCGATCTGGCCTCCGTCATCCGCCAGGCCGACCCCGTGGACAAGGCCGAGATCTACCGGCAGGTAGGGCTACGGCTCACATTCGCCCCCGGCCAGACGACAGTGCGGGTCGAGATCCATCTCGAACCGCACCACCAGAAAAACGACAAAACCCCACCGCTTCAAAGAAGCCGTGGGGTAATGGTTGGTGTCCGAGGGGGGACTTGAACCCCCACGCCCGATAAAGGGCACTAGCACCTCAAGCTAGCGCGTCTGCCATTCCGCCACCCGGACCAGGTGATCGGCCCCGGTCTCCCGCGGCGACAAAGCAAACAATACCAGGGGTTTGGGGTGCCTCTCATCTGCATATTCGGTGGTCAGTGCGGTGTGGTGAGCACGCTCGAGGGACCCGGGATGCATCGCATATGCTCCGGAGTCGTCCGCGTACGCGCAGTGCACCAGAGGTTCACCGGGCGGCATACGGGCCCTGCGGGGGCGGCCGGGCTACCTTCGCGGACATGAGTGATCGCGGCTATCGGCGGCCCCGGGCGCTGTCCCCCCTGCGTGAGCATCTGCGCGATACGTTCTGGTTCGCTCCGACGGTGGGACTGCTGTGCTCCTTCGCGCTGTGGTGGGGCGTCTCGGCGCTCGATGCGGAGATCGTCACGCACCTGAAGGACGAGCAGGCGTACGAGGAAGTCGGCGATCTGATCAGGTTCGCCGACGACGCCAGGACCATCGTCACCACCATCAGCTCGGCGATGATGACCTTCATCGGCGTCGTCTTCAGCATCTCGCTGGTGGCTGTGCAGATGGCGAGCGGTCAGCTCACGCCACGGGTGGTGAGGATCTTCGTCAGGAGCCGGATCAGCAAGCTGACGCTGACGGTGTTCCTGGCGACGTTCTCGTTCTCGCTGCTGGTGCTGACCTCGTACGAGAGCGAGAGCGACCCGCGGCGGGTCACGTCCGTGCCGCTGCTGCAGAGCATGCTGACGCTGGCCATGGTGGGCCTGAGTCTGTTGCTGTTCATCGCGTACGTGAGCTCGACCCTGCGGCTCATGCAGGTGGGGCCGGTCGTCGATCGCATCACCCGTGAGTGCCTGCGGGTGCTCGGGCGGATGCCCGGTGGGGTGTGGGAGGAGTTGCCGCTCGGGCCGGAGACCGCTCGGATCGCGTACTCGAAGCGGGCGGGAGTGCTGCGCGAGGTGAACGTGGCGCGGCTGGTGCGGGCTGCCCGGCGGCAGGGGGTGGTGGTGCGGCTGATCCCGCGGATCGGGGACTTCGTGGTGCCGGGCACGCCGGTACTGGCCGTTCATGGTGGGGCCGCTCCGCCACGGCGGATGCCGAGGTACACGATCTCGGTGGGAGTCGAGCGCACGCCGCACCAGGATCTGGCCTTCGGACTGCGTCAGCTTTCGGACATCGCGCTGCGGGCCCTGTCCCCGGCGGTGAACGATCCCACCACTGCCGTGCAGTGCCTGGACCGGATCGTGCAGTTGCTGGCCGCCATGGTGCACCTGCCGCTCGGGGCGGTGCAGCACCGGGACAGGGCGGGTGCGGTGCGGCTTGTGCAGGACGGGCCGGAGTGGACCGATCTGGTGGATCTTGCCTTCGAGGAGATCCGGTGGTGTGCGACGAGGAGTCCACAGGTGTCCCGGCGGATGCTGGCCGGGATCGACGATGTGGTGGCGCTGGCTCCGGAGGACCGGAAGGGCGCGCTGGTCAGGCACCGTGAACTCCTGGTGAAGGCCGTGGAGCGCACGGTGCCCGACGTCGGCGAGCGGGAGTTCGCGCTCTTTCCCGATCGTCAGGGGATCAGGTGAGGCGGGTGTTCCTCCTGGGAGTTACGGCATCAGGTGGTAGTCCGGGAAGTTGCCGGGGAGACGCTCCCCTGCCGGGCCGTCCGTCACCGCCCTGACCAGCAGTTCGCCGCCCACGAAGGCCCCGCGCCAGGACGCGCCGAAGCCGCCGAAGAGTTCGTCCCGGTCGCCTCGGGAGCGGGGGGTGCCGTGGCCGGTCTTGAACGCGCGGATCTGTGGAGCCAGGCGCTCGTACGTTGCCGGGTCGTCGGTCGAGAGCGTGGCCACCAGGGCGCCGTTCGAGGCGTTCATGGCAGCCAGGAGTTCCGCCTCCGTGTCGACGAGGACGATCGTGTCGACCGGGCCGAACGGTTCCGCGTGGTGGAGCGGGGAGGACGGGGGCGGGTTGAGGAGCGTGACCGGGTGGAGGTACGCGCTGGTGTCCTGACCCGGGAGGAAGTGTGCGTCGGCCGTCGATCCTCGGTGGAGGGGGATCGCGCCCCGGTCGATGGCCTCCGCCACCTGATCGGCCAGTTCCTTGGCCTTCGCCGCGTTGATCAGCGGGCCGAAGTCCAGGGTGGGGAGCGGGGCTGTCGGGTCCGCCACCGCCAGGGGGTGGCCGGTGCGGAGTGAGCGGACGGCGGGGAGGTAGGCCGACAGGAACTCGTCGAACGCGCTGCGCTGGACGACGAAGCGGGGGTATGCGGTGCACCGCTGCTTGCCGTAGTCGAAGAGCTTCGGGATGACGGCGGTCAGGGACGGCCAGTCCGTGAAGTTCCAGATGCCCCAGGTGTTGAGACCTTCCTGTTCGAGGATGTGCCGTTTGCCGAGGTCGGCGACTTCGGTGGCGATACGGGCCCCGGTGTCCCGGCCGCCGACGAAGGAGACGCAGCCGATCTCCGCCGAGCGGACGAGAGGCGCGGAGAGTTCACGTCCGCTGCCGCTGAGGAGGGTGAGCGGGATGCCCTCGCGGGCGGCGAGGGCGCAGGCCAGCGTGAGACAGGCGACGCCGCCGTCGGTCGGGGTCTTGGCGATGACCGCGTTGCCGGCCAGGGCCTGTACGAGCATGGCGTGGACCAGCACGGACATGGGGTAGTTCCAGCTGGCGATGTTCGAGACCGGGCCGGGGAGCGGGGTGCGGTCGGCGAGGAGGCGGTCGATGTTGTCGACGTACCAGCGGACACCGTCGATCGCGCGGTCCACGTCCGCCTGGGCGAGGCGCCAGGGTTTGCCGATCTCCCAGACGAGGAGGAGGGCGAGCAGTTCCCGGTGCTCGGTGAGCGCGTCGAGGGTGGCGGATACGCGGGCGCTGCGCTCGGCCAGCGGGATGTGGCGCCAGGCACGGTGCTGGTCGAGGGAGGCCCGGACCGCCTGTTGGGCGGTCCGGGCGTCCAGGCGGGGCGGGCCGGCGATGGGGGTGCCGTCGACGGGGCTGGTGGCGGGGAGGGGGCGGCCGTCCTGCTGCCAGGACGAGGCCCAGAGGTTGAGGACCTGGTCGGCCCGGAACGCCTCGGGGGCGGTGGTGAGGCAGCGTTGCCAGGCGTCCGACCAGGCTGTGCCTGGTTTGAGGGTGAGGGTGGGGGCGTGGGCGCTGATGGGTGGGGTCGGTGCCATGGAAGTCTCCGCTCTCGGTGCACAGTCGGGGCGGGAGGTGGGACGACTCTCTCCTACCGGACGGTAGTGAAGCCGGTGTGGGGAAGGCAGGGGTGTTGCCTCAGTGGTGAGGGACGTCACGCGGTTGAGGGTGGAAGTCGGAGGCCAGGTGGGGGTGAGGGTCGGGAACGGGTGCGGGGCGGGTGCCATGGTCGCGGGGTGGGCGCCTGCGGCGGGCCTTCCCCTACCCGCCCCTTCCCGAAACCGGGGCTCCGCCCCGCACCCCGGTCCTCAATCGCCGGACGGGCTGGATCGTCGCCCGGACGCGTTGGGTGGTGCCGACCGCCTGGATATGCCGACTTAGCCGGATGTGCCCGACGGGCTGGGTATCCCCAGCTGCTGCCGTACCAGCCTGGCCGTCTCCGTCGGCGTGGCGCCGACCGGCACCCCTGCCGCCTCCAGTGCCTTCTGTTTTGCCTCCGCCGTGCCCGAGGAACCCGACACGATCGCGCCCGCGTGGCCCATCGTCTTGCCCTCGGGGGCCGTGAAGCCCGCGATGTAGCCGATCACCGGCTTCGTGATGTGCTGCGCGACATAGGCCGCCGCTCGTTCCTCCGCGTCGCCGCCGATCTCGCCGATGAGGACGATGAGTTCCGTGTCGGGGTCGTTCTCGAACGCCGTCAGGCAGTCGATGTGCGTGGTGCCGATGACCGGGTCGCCGCCGATGCCCACCGCCGATGTGAAGCCGATGTCGCGCAGTTCGTGCATCAGTTGGTACGTCAGCGTGCCGGACTTCGAGACCAGGCCGATCCGCCCCGGCCCGGGCGCGATGTCGGCCGGGATGATGCCGGCGTTGGACTGTCCGGGGGTGATCACGCCGGGGCAGTTGGGGCCGATGATGCGGGTGCCGCGGGTACGGGCATGGGCGTGGAAGGCCACCGCGTCGTGGACCGGGATCCCTTCGGTGATGACCACGGCCAGGCCTATGCCTGCGTCGGCCGCTTCGATGACAGCCGCCTTGGCGAAGGGGGGCGGGACGAAGACCACCGTGACGTCCGCTCCGGTGGCGTCCATGCCTTCGCGTACGGAGCCGAAGACGGGGATCTCGGTGCCGTCGAGGTCGACCTTCCGGCCTGCCTTGCGCGGGTTGACGCCGCCTACGATCCGGGTCCCTGCCGCGAGCATTCTGCGGGTGTGCTTCATGCCTTCGGCGCCGGTCATCCCCTGGACGAGGACCTTGCTCTCCTTGGTGAGAAATATGGCCATGTCCGGACTCCTTAGGCTGCGTCGGCCAGTTGGGCTGCTCGGCGCGCTGCGCCGTCCATCGTGGTGACCTGCTCGACCAGGGGGTGCGCGTATGCGTCGAGGATCGCGCGGCCACGGGCGGCGTTGTTGCCGTCGAGGCGGACGACGAGGGGTTTGGTCAGACGTACGGACCGCAGTGCCTGGACGATGCCGTCGGCGACCGCGTCGCAGGAGGTGATGCCTCCGAAGACGTTGACGAAGACCGACTTCACCGCCGGGTCGGAGAGGATGACGGAGAGGCCGTCGGCCATGATGCCTGCCGAGGCGCCGCCGCCTATGTCCAGGAAGTTGGCCGGACGGGCGCCGCAGCCGGCGACGACGTCGAGGGTGGACATGACCAGTCCGGCGCCGTTGCCGATGATGCCGACCTCGCCGTCGAGTTTGACGTAGTTGAGATCCTTGGCCGCGGCTGCCGTCTCCAGTGGGTCGCCGTGCGGGTCATCGGTCTCTGTTCCCCAACGGGACTGACGGAAGTGGGCGTTGTCGTCGAGCGTCACCTTGCCGTCGAGCGCGAGGATCCGTCCGTCCGTCGTGCGGACCAGGGGGTTGACCTCGACCAGCAGGGCGTCCTCCCTGGTGAGTACCTGCCACAGACGCTGGAGTACGGGGACGGTCTCGGGCGGCAGGGCTGCCGCTGCGGCGATCTGCGCCGCCTTGCGTTCCGTCACTCCTTCGACGGGATCGATCGGGATGCGGGCCACCGCTTCCGGGCGGGTTGCGGCGACCTCCTCGATCTCCATACCGCCCTCCGCGGAGGCGATGGCGAGGAAGGTGCCGGTCGTTCGGTCGAGTACGTAACTGACGTAGAACTCGGCCTCGATTTCCACGGGTTGGGCGAGCATCACCGTCCGCACCGTGTGGCCCTTGATGTCCATGCCGAGGATCTGGCGCGTGGTCAGTTCAGCGGCCGCCGGGTCGGCCGCGATTTTCACTCCGCCCGCCTTGCCCCGGCCGCCCGTCTTCACCTGCGCCTTGACGACGACCCGGCCACCGAGCCGGCCCGCTGCTTCCTTTGCGTCGGCCGCGTGGTCGATGACCTCGGCCTCCGGTACCGCTATGCCGTGTTCTGCGAAGAGTTGCCGTGCCTGGTGCTCGTACAGATCCATAGCCACTCCCGATCGTGCCGATTGTGAAAGTGCCGCTCGCCCCCTGGACACCACCCACCGGATGCGGGATAACAAGTTTCATACAGTATTCGTCGACTGTATGCAATGTACCGCGGGAGCACGGCAATGGCTCCTGCACTCCCCTACGAAGGGACAGGACCGCCATGCCCGAGGACAGCCAGGAACTCATTTCCGGCGGGCACTTGGTCGCCAAGGCGTTGAAGGCGGAGGGGGTGGAGCGCATCTACACCCTCTGTGGCGGCCACATCATCGACATCTACGACGGCTGCGTCGACGAGGGCATCGAAGTCGTCGACGTACGCCATGAACAGGTCGCCGCGCATGCCGCAGACGGCTACGCGCGGATCACCGGCAAGCCGGGATGCGCCGTCGTCACCGCCGGACCGGGCACCACGGACGCGGTGACAGGCGTCGCCAACGCCTTCCGCGCCGAGTCGCCCATGCTGCTGATAGGCGGTCAGGGAGCACACAGCCAGCACAAGATGGGCTCGCTCCAGGACCTTCCGCACGTCGAGATGATGGCGCCCATCTCCAAGTTCGCCGCCACCGTGCCGGACACCGCCCGCGCCGCCGACATGGTGTCCATGGCCTTCCGCGAGTGCTACCACGGGGCACCCGGGCCTTCCTTCCTGGAGATCCCGCGCGATGTGCTGGACGCCAAGGTGCCGGTGTCGAAGGCCCGGGTGCCGGAGGCCGGGCAGTACCGGGCCTCGACCCGTACGGCCGGTGACCCCGAGGCCGTCGAGAAGCTCGCCGATCTCCTGGTGCACGCCGAGAAGCCGGCGATCCTGCTGGGCAGTCAGGTGTGGACGACCCGGGCGACGGACTCCGCCATCGAGCTCGTACGGACGCTCAATGTCCCCGCCTACATGAACGGGGCCGGGCGCGGCACGCTGCCGCCCGGCGATCCGCACCACTTCCAGCTGTCGCGGCGCTACGCCTTCTCCAACGCCGATCTGATCGTGATCGTGGGTACGCCGTTCGACTTCCGGATGGGCTACGGCAAGCGGCTCTCGCCCGACGCCACCGTCGTGCAGATCGACCTCGACTACCGCACCGTCGGCAAGAACCGGGACATCGATCTCGGGATCGTCGGCGATGCGGGGATGGTCCTGAAGGCGGTCACGGAAGCGGCAAGCGGGCGGCTCAACGGGGGTGCGGTCAAGCGCAAGGCATGGCTGGAGGAGCTGCGTGCCGCCGAACAGACCGCGATCGAGAAGCGGCTGCCCAGTCTGAAGTCGGATGCCTCGCCGATCCACCCGTACCGGCTGGTCAGCGAGATCAATGACTTCCTCACCGAGGACTCGATCTACATCGGGGACGGCGGCGACATCGTCACCTTCTCCGGTCAGGTCGTCCAGCCGAAGTCCCCCGGCCACTGGATGGACCCTGGGCCGCTGGGCACGCTCGGCGTCGGGGTGCCGTTCGTGCTGGCGGCGAAGCAGGCCCGGCCCGACAAGGAGGTCGTGGCGCTCTTCGGCGACGGCGCGTTCTCCCTGACCGGCTGGGACTTCGAGACGCTGGTCCGCTACAACCTCCCCTTCGTCGGGATCGTCGGCAACAACTCTTCGATGAACCAGATCCGTTACGGCCAGAAGACGAAGTACGGGGACGAGCGCGAGCGGGTCGGCAACACCCTGGGCGATGTCCACTACGACAAGTTCGCCCAGATGCTGGGCGGTTACGGCGAAGAGGTCCGCGACCCCGCCGACATCGCGCCGGCGCTGCAGCGGGCCCGGGAGTCCGGACTGCCGTCGCTGATCAACGTCTGGGTCGACCCCGACGCGTACGCCCCCGGAACCATGAACCAGACCATGTACAAGTAGCAGAGGAGCCGTTGGCATGACCAAAGCTCTTGAGGGCGTGCGCGTCCTCGACATGACGCACGTACAGTCCGGTCCCTCCGCCACCCAGCTGCTCGCCTGGCTCGGCGCCGACGTGGTGAAGCTCGAGGCGCCGAGCGGCGACATCACCCGCAAACAGCTGCGCGATCTGCCGGATGTCGACTCCCTCTACTTCACGATGCTCAACTGCAACAAACGGAGCATCACCCTCAACACCAAGAGCGAGCGCGGGAAGGAGATCCTCACCGAACTGATCCGTCGCTCGGATGTGATGGTGGAGAACTTCGGGCCCGGTGCCGTCGACCGGATGGGGTTCACCTGGGAGCGGATCCAGGAGATCAATCCGCGGATCGTCTACGCGTCCATCAAGGGCTTCGGCGAGGGTCCGTACACCAACTTCAAGGCGTACGAGGTCGTCGCCCAGGCCATGGGCGGGTCGATGTCCACCACCGGATTCGCGGACGGTCCGCCGCTCGCGACCGGTGCGCAGATCGGCGACTCCGGAACCGGCATCCACGCGGTCGCGGGCATTCTGGCCGCGCTGTTCCAGCGCGAGAACACCGGGCGCGGACAGCGCGTCAACGTCGCCATGCAGCATGCGGTGCTCAACCTGTGCCGCGTGAAGCTCCGTGACCAGCAGAGGCTGGCGCACGGGCCGCTGGCGGAGTACCCGAACGAGGACTTCGGCGACGAGGTGCCGCGCAGCGGCAATGCGAGCGGCGGCGGGCAGCCCGGATGGGCGGTGAAGTGCGCGCCCGGTGGGCCCAACGACTATGTGTATGTCATTGTGCAGCCCGTCGGATGGCAGCCGCTGGCCTCGCTGATCGGACGCCCGGAGCTGGTGGACGACCCCGAATGGGCGACGCCCGAGGCCCGGCTGCCGAAGCTCGACAAGATGTTCCAGCTCATCGAGGAGTGGTCCTCGACGCTCCCCAAGTGGGAGGTGCTGGAGCGGCTGAACGCGCACAACATCCCGTGCGGCCCGATCCTCTCCACCCAGGAGATCATCGAGGACGAGTCCCTGGTCGCCAACGAGATGGTCGTCCAGGTGGAGCACCCGGAGCGCGGCACGTTCACCACGGTCGGCTCCCCGCTGAAGCTCTCCGACTCCCCGGTGGATGTGGTGACTTCGCCGCTGCTCGGTGAGCACAACGAAGAGGTGTACGTCGGTGAGCTGGGCCTCGGCGACGAGGAGCTGCGGCTGCTGAAGACGAACGGAGTCATCTGAGCATGGTCGAATCACAGGACCGCGAGACCGTACGGGCGTTGCTCGAATCCGTCCGGGCCGCCGGGCGCAGTGCGCTCACGGCACCCGAGGGCAAGATCGTCGCGGATGCGTACGGGATCGCCGTGCCGGGCGAGGAGCTGGCGCAGGACGTCGACGAGGCGGTGGCCTTCGCGGACCGCCTCGGCGGGCCGGTCGTACTGAAGATCGTCTCCCCCGATGTGCTGCACAAGACGGATGCCGGCGGCGTCGTCGTAGGGGTGGAGGGCGGCGCTCAGGTGCGCGCCGCGTTCCACCACATCATCGAGAACGTACGGGCGTATGCGCCCGACGCGCGGATCGACGGCGTACAGGTGCAGCAACTGGTGCCACCCGGCCAGGAGGTCATCGTCGGCGCGGTCACCGACCCGACGTTCGGGAAGGTCGTGGCCTTCGGGCTCGGCGGCGTGCTGGTGGAGGTACTCAAGGACATCACCTTCCGCCTCGCCCCGGTCACTGCGGACGAGGCACTGTCGATGCTCGACTCGATCGGCGCGGCCGAGATCCTGCGCGGGGTGCGGGGTGCGGCGCCGGTGGACCGGTGGGCACTGGCCGAGCAGATCCGGCGGGTCTCCCAACTGGTCACCGATTTCGCGGAGATCGCGGAGGTCGACCTCAATCCGGTCATCGCTGCTCCGGACGGTGCGGTCGCGGCGGACATCCGGATCCTGCTGTCGACGGAGACGGTCAAGCCCCGGCGTACGTACCCGCGCGAGGAGATCCTCGCGTCGATGCGCCGGCTGATGGAGCCGCGCTCGGTCGCCGTGATCGGCGCCTCCAACGACCAGGACAAGATCGGCAATTCGGTGATGCGCAACCTCATCGACGGCGGTTTCTCCGGGGAGATCCATCCGGTGAACCCCCGGGCCGATGACATTCTGGGCCGCAAGGCGTACAAGAGTGTCACCGACGTTCCCGGTGAGGTGGATGTGGCGGTCTTCGCGATCCCCGCCAAGTTTGTGGCATCGGCGCTGGAAGAGGTGGGGCGCAAGGGGATCCCCAATGCGGTCCTCATCCCTTCCGGGTTCGCCGAGACCGGTGAACATGCGCTGCAGGACGAGATCGTGGCGATCGGCGAGCGGTACGGCGTACGGCTGCTCGGGCCGAACATCTACGGCTACTACTCGACGTGGCAGGACCTCTGTGCCACCTTCTGCACCCCGTACGACGTGAAGGGCGGGGTGGCGCTGACGTCGCAGTCCGGTGGCATCGGCATGGCCATCCTCGGTTTCGCCCGTTCGACGAAGACCGGTGTGTCGGCGATCGTCGGGCTCGGCAACAAGTCCGACATCGACGAGGACGACCTGCTGACCTGGTTCGGCGAGGACCCGAACACCGATTGCATCGCGATGCACCTGGAGGATCTCAAGGACGGGCGCGCGTTCGTCGAGGCGGCGCGGGCGACCGTGCCGAAGAAGCCGATCGTGGTACTGAAGGCCGGCCGTACCAGCGCCGGCGCGAAGGCGGCGGGTTCGCACACCGGTGCGCTGGCGGGCGACGACGCCGTGTACGACGACATCCTGCGCCAGGCGGGGGTGATCAGGGCCCCGGGGCTGAACGACATGCTGGAGTACGCGCGGGCGCTGCCCGTGCTGCCGACGCCGAAGGGCGACAACGTCGTCATCATCACGGGAGCGGGCGGCTCGGGAGTGCTGCTGTCCGACGCGATCGTCGACAACGGGCTCTCCCTCATGGAGATTCCGCCGGATCTGGACACGGCCTTCAAGGCGTTCATTCCGCCGTTCGGTGCGGCCGGCAATCCGATCGACATCACGGGCGGCGAGCCGCCGTCCACGTACGAGGCGACGATCCGCCTCGGCATGGAGGACCCCCGCATCCATTCGCTGGTCCTCGGCTACTGGCACACGATCGTCACTCCCCCGATGGTCTTCGCCGAGCTGACGGCGCGTGTGGTCGCGGAGTTCCGCGAGCGCGGGATCGAGAAGCCCGTGGTGGCGTCGTTGGCGGGCGACACCGAGGTGGAGGAGGCGTGCCAGTACCTCTTCGAGCACGGCGTCGTCGCGTACCCGTACACGACGGAGAAGCCGGTGGCCGTACTGGGCGCCAAGTACCGATGGGCGCGTGCGGCCGGACTGCTGGACGGTGATCGATGACCTGAGAGCGAGAGCTCGAACCCCGGGGTCTGCGGCGAACCACTCGGCCGCAGACCCCGGGCGACGCGAAGTGGGAACGGACAGGGGGCGCTGGCCAGACTTCTTCCACGCGAGGGGTTCGATCGATCATGACAACGACAGACATCTCCATATCCGTCCCCTTCAGGGAGGTGACGGACCGCAACGGCCGCGTGTACCGGCTCGGTGAGACCGACCGGGACATCATGCGGAGACCACGCTGGACCATGGTGCTCTTCCCATGGATCGGCATGATGGGCATCAGCTCGTCGGAGTACGCGTTCACC
>NZ_JBEXID010000050.1:0-53797 GCF_040608395.1 Streptomyces sp. NPDC005181 | reverse complement strand
CCACAGAAGTCGAGTGCTTCCGGCGGCATAAGTGCTCACCTGCTGGCGGCTACGGAATCGAGCATTCCCCGACTCCGTAGCTCCCATTAGGCGGCTGCGGACCAGCGCCGCCGCGTGATGCACCTGCACCGGCAACCCGTCGGTCAGTGCGTGCAGCAGCTGCAGCTCGGTGGCGCCCCGGTCGAACCACGCCGTGACGTACGGCTCCAGCGCCGCGCAGTCCGCCGACGACAGGCTCAGCATGGGTGCGGTGCGGCCGAGCGCGGCCAGCAGGACGAACGCCCGGGAGCGGGTCTGCCCTCGCTGCTGCTCCGGCGGTACGTCGCCCCTGGTGAACGCCGCCCACCAACTGTCGTCGCGAGGCGTGCGGGAGAAGAACGTACGCGTCACCCAGCGCGCGCTGCCCGAACCGATGACGTGCTCGCTGCCCCGGCGCAGATACCCGGCCCGCTGGAGGTTGTTCAGCGCGGTCCGCAGCGCGCACTGCCCGTACGGCAACACCTTGGCCAGCGTCTTCACGGAGATGTCGGCGCCGTCCGGCAACCGGTCGACATAGGCGGCGACCGCGGCCTCACGCGGCGGAAGGTGCGCGAAGTCGCCTGCTGCGCAGGGGCGTTGACCGGACGCGGACCGCTTGCCGTAACCCGGACCGGCCATCGGGTGCTGCGATGCGTGCGGGGGGATGTGAGGGGGTGCGTGCGGTGTGCGCGGGGCAGCACTAAGCTGGCTGTCAGCCATTTGATCGCCTGTTTCGATCTCGTTGGTCAGGCCCCTGTTCGGTGTTCCCGCACCGGCAGGGGTCGTTCGTTATGCGGAACGCTAGAGCGTTCGCACCGTGTGTGGCAAGCCGGTCACGAAAAGTGAACGTGCCTGCTGGGGAGGGTGGGTGGGATGGGGCCCTCCACCCATTCCTTGAAAAAGCGCTCGGAGTACGGGGCTTGAGCCCCGGGTCTCAGTTGCGCTTGAGGTCCGCGACGAAGGACGACCACGCCGCCGTACGGAAGACGAGCGCCGGGCCGTCCGGGGCCTTGGAATCGCGGACGGGGACGACACCGGGGTGGCCGTCGGCGACTTCCAGGCAGTCGCCGCCGCTTCCGCCGCTGTATGTCGACTTCCGCCACGTGGCGACCTCGAGGCAGTCGCCACCGCTTGCGCCGCTGTACGAGGACTTGTGCCAGGTTGCTGTGGCCAGGTCGTAGTCAGAACTGCTGAGCTTCATGGGCGTAATCCTCCGCCACCGACTCGATCAGGACCAGGGACGCTTCCGGTGACAATGCGCTGGCCGCCACCAGATCGTAAGTCAGTTCGTAGTGCCTGACGGTTGCGGGATCGTCGTGCAACTTCCCTGTACCCAGGCCCTGAAGGTAGGCGAGTGGGGGCGCGTCATCGAAGGACATCAGCTTGAGCGGACCTTCCATGGCCATGTGTGCGTCCGCGTTGAACGGCAGCACCTGCACGATGATCCGGTGTTCGCGTGCCAGCTTCAGGACGTGGTTGAGCGCCTCTGCCGTCACTGCCGGTCCGCCGGCCTCCCGACGTAACGCCGCCTCGTCCAGAACCGCCCAAACCAAGGGGGTTGTTGGATCGGACAGCAGGTGCGCCCGCTCCAGCCTCGCCGCGACCAGATCGTCGATCACGTTCTCCGGAGCTGTCGGCTGGTATGCGCGGAACACCGCCCGTGCGTACGGCTCCGTCTGCAACAACCCGGGGATCAGCTGCGGCGCGTACTCCTTGATGGTCTTCGCGACGGCCTCCGCCTCCGCCGCCTCCGCGAAGTGGTCCGGGTACTTCGACTTCTTCAGGGCGACGCAGTTCCGTACGAAGAACCCGTCCGTCGTCAGGATCTCGTCGAACTTCTGGGCCTGGTCCACCTGCATCCGGCGCGTACCGGACTCCAGTTGGCCGATGAACGAGCCGCTGACGAAGAGCGGGTGACCGAGTTCTTCCTGGGAGAGACCGGCTTTGTCCCGTCGGTGCCGGAGTTCGGCGCCGAGAAGGGCGCGTGGGGAGGAGGACGGATCGAGCTTCTTGGGGCCCGGCATGGCAACTCCCTGTGACACACCTGCGGTTGTTGGACCTGCGCCACTTCCAGGCTAGTCGAGCGTCGGACACGCTGGGTATGCATTGCGATTACCGAGCGTGGAAGGTGTGCAGGATGACCACTACGGAGCGACGACGGGTTGCCGCCGGAAGAGTGCGGGAGGCGGAGGACGCGGTGGAGACGCTGAGGCAGGGGCTGAAGGGTGTGGGGCTCACGCTGCCGTCGTTGCGGATCGATCCGGTGTCGTGCGCGGGGAACGAGCCCACGCCGCTGGTGGATCTCGGGCGGTGCGCCATCGACACGGCGCTGCGGCTGAGCGCCGTTCTGGAGAAGAAGTGTGACGGGGAGGCCGGTCATGACGGGTGAGGGACTCGAACCGTGTACGCCGGAGCCCGGGACGTACGCGGTGGACGCGCGGGACGGACGGGTGGGGCGCGTGATGGGGTGCGTCGGACCGTACGTGCAGTTGCGGCCGCCGGGCGGTGGGGCGGAGTGGGACTGTCCACCGGAATCGGTGCAACCGGCGCCGCCCGGGGTGGTGCTGCGGGCGCGGGTCACGGAGGCCAACCGGGAGGGGCGGTGGCCGAGATGAGGCGGTGTTGTCAGTGGTGGGTGGGACGGTGAGGTATGGCGCTTTCGATTCGTTTCAGCTGTGACGAGTCCACTGGCCGGTGGACGGCGGTGGCCGATGACGGCAGCAGGACGGCCACCGTGACCGCGAATACGCACGACGAGGCTTCGGCGTTGGCGCACGAGGCCTTCGGTCTCGATGCGTGCCGCCCGCCGCAACCCCTACCGGCAGGGTGGCACCGATTCACGCTGGCCCACTGCCCGGTGGCGGAGTATCCCCGTGCGGATGATCCCCGCTACGACGGAATCAGGGCGCGCCCACCCGAGGGGTGCGCAGTGGAGGATCTCGGTTCGTATTTCGGGCTCAGATGTGAGCGCCCCGGGGCCACGCTGCTCGACGCCGTCGCCGACGTGTGCGCCGAGATCAGGGCCGAGCATGGGCTGCTGATGACCGACCTGGGGATCGAGAAGCTCTGGGAGTGGTCCTCGGACGGCAGCGACGGGTGGGGTGCCGAGATCGTCGGTCAGCTGCTGCTCATGGCGGCGGAACGTGGGCCGAAACTCGGTTACAGCATGGACGACTTGGTGCGGTTCCTGCGTACTGCGGCCGGGGAAGCGTGAAAGGGCGGCACCCGTGCGGGTGCCGCCCTCTGTTGCGTTACGGGATCAGGCGCGGGCCGGTTCCGGTGCCGGGTCGGTGACCGGGGCGGTCGGGGTGCCGGTAGCCGCGACCGTCGAAACCGCCGGCTCCTGCGACACGTTGAACTCCGCCAGCAGGTCCTTGCTGAAGCCGAAGAAGTACGTGGCGACGAAGCCCGCCAGGTAGCCGACCAGCAGGCCGCCCGCGTAGATCGCGATCGTCGTGCCCAGGCCGTGGTTGCCGTCGAGGAGCGGGAACAGGGCCCAGCCGGACGGGCCGATCGCCGTGGAGCCGACCGAGCTGCCGAGCTGGTTGAAGAAGCCGACGAACGCCCCGCCGAACGCACCGCCCACACACGCCGTGATGAACGGGCGGCCGAGGGGGAGCGAGACACCGTAGATCAGGGGCTCGCCCACGCCCAGCAGACCGGCCGGGAGCGCCGACTTGATCGTCCTGCGGATCGACTCGTTGCGGGGGAGACGGAGGTAGACCGCGAGGGCCGCGCCGACCTGGCCCGCGCCCGCCATGGCGAGGATCGGGAGGAGGACCGTGTAGCCCTGCTGCTCGATCAGGGTGGTGTGGATCGGGATCAGCGCCTGGTGCAGGCCCAGCATGACCAGGGGGAGGAAGAAGCCGCCGAGGACCAGACCCGCGCCCGCACCGCCGTTGGACAGCAGCCAGTTGGCGAAGTCGCCGATCGCGGTGGAGACCTCACCGGCGACGTACATCAGGCCGAAGATCGTCACCAGGCCGGAGACCAGCACCGTCAGCGTCGGGGTGACCAGGACGTCCAGCGCCTCCGGGACCCAGCGGCGGCACCACTTCTCCACGTACACCGCGAGGACCGCCGCGCCGAGCGCGCCCAGTACGCCGCCCTGGCCGGGGGAGAGCTTCTGGCCGAACGCCTCGATGTCCGCGACGCCGGGGAAGACGATGATCGCGGCGACCGCACCGCCGAGGATCGGCGTACCGCCGAACTCCTTCGCCGTGTTGTAGCCGACGAAGACGGCGATCAGCGCCATGAAGCCGGACGCCATCGCGCCGAGCGCGGGCGTCACCGAGGTCAGCCAGCCCAGGTTCTTCAGCAGGCCGTTGAGACCGGCGATGATGCCGCAGCCGATGAGGGCCGGGATCAGCGGGACGAAGATGTTCGCGATCTTCCGGAGGAAGAGCTTGAACGGGGTGGCGTTCTTCGCCTTCCGTGCCGCCTTGATCGCGGCGCCCTGGGCGGTGAGTTCGGCCGCGGCGGTGGGGGCCGGCTCGGTGGGGACGGCCGGTTCGGGGGCGGCTGCGCGGCCCTCGCGGACCAGCTTCTCGAACTCCGGGGTGACCCGGGCGACGGTGCCCGGGCCGAGGACGATCTGGTACGTGTCGTCCTCGACCACACCCATGACGGCGGGGAGCGCCTTCAGGGCCTCGTCGTCGACGAGCGAGCGGTCGTGCAGGCCCAGGCGGAGCCGGGTCATGCAGTGGACGACGGAGCTGACGTTCGCGGCGCCACCGACGAGCGGAAGGATCGCGGCGGCAGTGGCGCGGTTCTTGTCTTCTGTAGCCATGGTGCGTGGTGCCTTGCTGTGCGGGGGAGAGCGGAGCGGTACCCCGGATGGGGTCAGGTGGTGGTGCGTGGTGCGGCCGCGAGGGCGGCGCGGAGGTGGCCGTCGGACGCGGACAGGAGTGTGGCGGCGGTGGGACCGTCGACCTGGCCGAGGATGGTGAGGATCGCGTTCTTCACCTCGCTGTCGGTGGCGGCGAGTGCGGCTTCGATCTCCTCGTCGGAGGCGCCGGTGGCGAGGGCGACGATCCGGCGGGAGCGGGCGCGCAGCTTCTCGTTGGAGGCGCGGACGTCGACCATCAGGTTTCCGTAGGTCTTGCCGAGCCGGATCATCGTGATCGTCGACAGCATGTTGAGGACGAGCTTCTGCGCCGTACCGGCCTTCAGCCGGGTCGAGCCGGTGAGCAGCTCGGGACCGACGACGATCTCGATGGGGTGATCGGCCGCGGCGCCGAGCGCCGAGTCCGCGTTGCAGGACAGGCCGATGGTCAGCGCGCCCTTGGCGCGGGCGTGCTCGACGGCCCCGATCGCGTACGGCGTGCGGCCGGAGGCGGAGATGCCGACCACCGTGTCGTCGGGGGTGAGGTCCAGGGCGTCGAGGTCGGCGGCGGCCAGCTCCTTGCTGTCCTCGGCACCCTCGACGGCCGTGATGATCGCGGAGGGTCCGCCCGCGATCAGGCCGATGACCTCGGACGGGTCGGTGTTGAACGTGGGCGGGCACTCGCTGGCGTCCAGGATGCCCAGCCGGCCCGGGGTGCCCGCGCCCGCGTAGATCAGCCGGCCGCCGCGGGCCATGCGGGCGGCCGTGCCGTCGATCGCCGCTGCGATCTCGGGCAGCCGGGCGGCGACGGCGGTCGGGACGGTCCGGTCCTCGCCGTTCATGATCCGGGCAATCTCCAGCGTGCCCAGCCGGTCGATCTCGGCGAGCTCGGGCCGGAACGCCTCGGTGGTGAGGGTGGCGAGCTCGGCGCGCAGCTCCCCGTACTCGGAGTCCCGGCCGGGCGTCGCGGCGTTGGCGTCGGTGGTGGAGGTCATGACAGCGGCTCTGCTTTCTCGATCTCGTGTCTCGTGCGGTTCAGCGGGTACGGCGTCGGGGTCAGCGGGTGCTGCGAGGGGTGTGCCGGTGGGCGAGCGCCTCGTAGGAGGCGGCCAGCGCCGGGGCGGCCGTCTCGTACGTCCGCTGGGCGACCCCGATGAACAGGCAGTCCACGACGAGCAGCTGGCTCGTACGGCTCGACATCGCGGCGGGGCGCAGCTCGCTCTCGCGGGCGGTGGACGTCGTCAGCACGTGGTCGGCGTACTGCGTCACCGGGCCGTCGGGGCGGCCGGTGATCGCGATCGTCGTCGCCCCCTGGTCGAAGGCCACCCGGAGCGGTTCGATGACGTCGACCGTGGAGCCGGAGTGGGTGATCGCGATCGCCACGTCGCCGGAGCGGAGCTGCACGGCGTTGGTCACGGCCAGGTGCGGGTCCATGTGGGCGTGCGCGATCAGGCCGATCCGGAGCAGCTTCTGCCCCAGGTCCTGGGCGACGAGGGACGAGGCACCGACGCCGTAGATGTCGATCCGGCGGGCGGTCGACGCGGCGGCGACGGCGGCACCGAGCTGCACCGTGTCGAGCCCGGCGGCCGTGTCGGCGAGGGTCTGCTGCTCGTCGAAGGCGAGCTTGGCGACCACATCGGCGATCGGGTCGTCGACCGCTATGTCCGCCGTGACGGCGGGGGCGCGGCCGGACTGCTGGTGGGCGGCGAGCCCGGCCAGGGCGAGGCGCAGATCCCGGTAGCCGGGGTAGCCGAGGAGGCGGGCCGTGCGGACCACGGTCGCCTCGCTGGTGCCGGTGAGCTCGGCGAGACCGGTGACCGTCAGGGCGGCGCAGCCGGCGGGGTCGCCGGCGACGGCTTCGGCGACCCGCTGCATGGAGCGCGTCATGGACGGTGCGAGCGTCCGCACCTTGGCCGCGAGGGCGGCCGGGGCGGGCGGAGAATCACCGCTGAAACTTTCCTTCAGGTCCTTGGTCACATTTGAAAGATATTTTCAACCCTGCGGTCCGTCAACCCCCTTTGGTCCCGACCTCTGGCAGAACCGAGAATCTGCCTGTGCCGAAGGCCCGCTTACGGCGAAGGCCGGTCGGGTACGGGGTGAGAATGGCTCCATGGAGTTGAACCGCCTGGAGCAGGCGCTGCACACCGCCCGCGCGCTGGTGATGGCCGATCTCGCCGCCGGCGACGTCGCCGAGGCCGAAATCGTCTCCCTCGTCGAGGACGCGGTGATGCACCGGCGCTGGTGGGTCGAACAGTGGCCGGAGGGCGTGGAGTACGTGGTCGGCCTGGTCGCCCAGGACGTCCAGGACGCGCTGCTGGAGCGATACGGCCGGTGGCCGCTCTGCCCGGTCTGCGACGCGGGCGACCCGCACGCCCTCGACGTCGAACCGGAACTGGGGCCCGACCCGCGCTGGGTGTGCACCAAGGCGACCGTGATGGTGGCACGCGTCGGCGCGCTGAGCGGGGTGCTGCGCCGGTGACGGTCTATATCGACCCGCCGGACTGGCCGGGTCACGGACGTCTCTGGTCGCACCTGGTCAGCGATGTCTCGTTCGAGGAGCTGCACGCCTTCGCCGCCTCGATCGGCTGCCCGCCGAAGGCCTTCGAGCGCGACCACTACGACGTGCCGGAAACCCGGTACGCGGACGCGGTGCGGGCCGGGGCGCGCGAGGTCGGCTCCAAGGAACTGGTGCGCCGGCTGACGGACGCGGGGCTGCGACGCCCCAAGGGACGCCCGGCTCCTGGCAGTTGAACGCATGCGGCGGACGCGGCTGCCGGGGTCACACCGCCGGGGCAGCTGCTTCCACGGACGCCTCCGACGAAGACGCCGCCGCGGGCGAACCGGCCACCCGGCGCGACCTGCCCCCGCCCTGCAGCCGCAGCGACCACACCACCCCGACCAGCGCCAGCACCGTCATCGCCGCGCCCGCCCAGGCCGTGGCCCCGAACCCGAAGTCCGCGTCGATCACCGTGCCGCCCAGCCAGGGGCCGCCCGTGTTGCCCAGATTGAACGCGGCAGTCGTCGTCGCACCCGCCAGGGTCGGGGCCGCGCCCGCGATGTTGAACATCCGGGCGTTCAGCGCCGGGGCCGTGTAGAACGCCGACAGGCCCAGCAGGAAGGCGAGCCCGACCGCGGCGACCTGGTTCGAGGCGAACAGTGCCAGCGCGACCAGGAAGACCGTCGAGGCCGCGATGCCGCTCATCAGCACCCCGAAGAGGTGTGCGTCTGCGACCCGGCCGCCGATCGTCGTACCGATCAGCGCACCGATCCCGAACAGCGCGAGGACCGTCGGCACCCAGCCCGAGTCCAGCCCGGCGACATCCGTCAGCAGCGGTGCCAGATAGCTGAACGCACAGAAGACCCCGCCCGCCGCCAGCGCCGTGACCACGATCGACAGCCACACCTGACGGTCGCGGTAGATGGACATCTCCCGCTTGAGCTGCGGCTTCTCCGCAGGGAGCGGGATGCGGGGGATCAGCGTCGCCACACCGGCCAGAGCCACGGCCGACGCCGCACCGACCGCCCAGAACGCCGACCGCCAGCCGAGGTTCTCACCGAGGAACGCCCCCAGCGGTACGCCGAGGACGTTCGCGATCGACAGCCCGCCGATCATCACGGCCATCGCTCTGGCCCGCGCGTTCACCGGCACCATCGCGATGGCGACCGCCGCCCCCACCGCCCAGAACCCGGCACATGCGAAGGCGCTCACCACCCGGGACGCGAAGAGCACCTCGTACGTCGGCGCAAGCGCACCCGCGACCTGCCCGAGGCCGAAGACCGAGATCAGTGTGATGAGGGTGGTCCGGCGCGGCAGCCGGAGCGTGGCCACGGCGAGCAGGGGTGCGCCGATCACCATGCCGATGGCGAAGGCGGATATGAGGAGCCCGGCCCGGGGGATCGACACGTTCATGTCGTCGGCGATCGGCGGCAGCAGTCCGGAGAGCATGAACTCGCTCGTACCGAGGGCGAAAACCGAAAGGCCCAAAATGTATACGGCCAGAGGCATACGGGTGCGGTGACGAACGGCGGAGTCGGGCATGGCAGGTGCCAACGGCGATGTCGGCCGTTACATTCCCGTATCGGCGGATCGTGCCCGTTGTCTCAACGGGTGAGCAGCTCAAGCTCCGTCAGCAGGTTCTGCCGGGCGCGCGGCTCCCACTCCGCGATGCCGTGGGGCGTACGGAACAGTCTCGGCAGCCCGAGCAACTGGCGCAGTACGGCCGCCCGGCCGTCCCGGAACGCGTCGTCGGGGACGAAGCCGTACTCCTCCCGCACCTGCGCCGCGTACTCCGCGTACTCCCTGGGGGCGGCCGCCAGAATTGCCAGATCCGCGTCGCACAGCACCTCGCCGTTGGTGTCGCCGTCCGCCGGGTCGTGCGTGACGGTGAGCCGGACCAGCCGGGCCACCTCGGCGGTGATGTCGTCCGGGACACCGGCCTCGGGCAGGGCGCGCTCGGCGACAGCGGCGCTGCGCTCCTCGTTCTCGGAGCGGTCCGGGCGGTACACCGCGTCGTGGAACCACGCGGCAAGGCGGACGGCGTCCGGGCCGGCGGCGTGGCCGGCCAGCGTGTCGATGCGGTCGAGGACCGCCGTCAGATGGGCGGTGGTGTGGTACTTCCGCTGCGGTTCGGCCCAGCGGTCCAGCAGGTTGTCGGCGTACGGCAGCGGATCGGGGACGGGGGAGCCGCCCCGGACGGCGACGAGGGCCGCGTGCCAGCGGCGGCGGAGGGCGTCGTCGGTGGCACGTGTGTCGGGGGCGGCGCTGGCGTCCATGCCTAGACCTTAGGTCCTGGGGCCCGGGGGAGCCGACCGGCCGGGGCGGCTCCCCTTCGGGCCGAGGCCGACGGTCAGTGGCCGGGCGGGGTGTCCAGGGCCAGTGCGGCGAAGGTGGCCAGCCAGTGGTCCGTGCTGAAGTCACCGGAGGAGACCGAGGGCAGGCCGGCGGCGAGATGAGCCTCGGCCGAAGCGGTCAGAGCGGTGTGGGCGGGGCCCTCGCCCAGCGCGTCGCCGATCGTACGGAGGGCCGCTGCCCGGCTCAGGGTGAGGCCCAGGAGGTGGCCGATCTGCGGGTCCGAGTGGTCGGAGACCACGGGCGGGGTGAGCAGCGGAGAGTCCGTCAGCCCCGGCAGGAACACGGACAGCCAGGTCCGGAACTCTGCGACGGGGAGCACTCGGCGCATCGCGTCCGCCTCGGTCAGGGCGGGGGAGAGGAAGTCCTGCCCGGACGCCGGACGCGTGCGAGCGGACCTTCTCGCGCAGCTTCTGCGGCAGCGGGCGACCCGCCTTGGCCTCGGCGGCGGCCTCGGCCATCGGGGCGATCAGCGGCCGCACACTCTGCGCGGGACCGCCGATGCTGGTGAGTCCGACGGAGGCGGTGAGCTGCCGTATCAGCAGGTAGAGCGCCAGGAAGCGGCCGGTGGTCAGCCTGCCCAGCTTGCCGATGAGAGTACGGGCCTGCTCCTGGAGTCCGTACCGCTCAAGGAGCCCGATGACGGGCAGGGTGATGACGAAGACGGTCACGGAGCGCGCGGAGGCGAAGCTGTTGCCGAATGTGGCCAGCACCTCCTGCGGGGAGAGCTTGCCGAGCAGCCCTGTGACGATGCCTGCGACACCCACCACAAGGAGGGGATTGCGGCGGGTGGCGAATCCGAGGATCACCACGAGCACGCCGAGGAGAACGATCACGCGTCGGCCTTCTTCCGCGCATGGACGTGCGGGCAGGCCTGCTCGGTCCTGAGGGGACGGGGTAGTGCGCGAGACATTAAGCGATTGTTCAACAAGCCCACAAGGGTGTGAGGTACATGGATAGCAAAGTGTGAGGTGGGACCGTGGTGTGGCCGGGGCGGGTGGTGCACGGTTCGGTCGGTGCGGGCGGCAGATGGTGCGATATTGCCCTGATCTGCGGTTTTGCCCAGAGGGAGTCCGGCGCGTGGCGTACGGCCGGGGTTCGGGGGGCGGTGCAGATTGTGGAACGGTCCATGCGTGACACGACGCGGCGCGGGGTGAAGCGCGGGGGCGTACGGAGTGGGGTTGCTGCGTGGCGGGTGCCCGGGGCGGGGCTATCGCGCGGTCAGGCGCTCCGCGTACGCCTCCGCCAGCTGGCGCCGTGAGTCCTCCAGGTAGAAGGCCAGCATCCGCTCGGCGCCCGCCGCGTCTCCCTCGGCGAGTCTGTCCGCGATCTCCCTGTTCCGGGTGAGGTAGGGCTCGTGGAACCGACGCGGGTCGGCCATCACGTGGAAGGCCAGCCGCAGTTCGGCGAGGACGTTGCGCATCAGCTCGTCCGTGCGGGGGCTGTTCGCGAGGCCGGCCAGGGCCTGGTGGAAGCGGATGTTGGCGGTCGAGCAGACCGGCCAGTCGTTGGCCAGCGCCGCCTGCTCGCCCGTCGACACGGCGGCCTCGACGGCCGTCAGGTCGTACGGCGGCTCGCCGAGCGTCCGCAGGGCGGCGCACTCGACGAGCAGCCGGACCCGGTAGATGTCCACCAGGTCGTCGACGGCGAGGACGCGGACGAAGACGCCCTTGTTGAGCCGGTGTTCCAGGAGGCGTTCGTGCGACAGCAGGCGGAACGCCTCGCGCAAGGTGTTCCGGGACACGGCGAGGGCGCCGCTGATGCTCTCCTCGGAGAGCCGGCTGCCCGGCGGGAAGTAGCCTTCGGTGATCCGGTCCCGCAGGATGGCGGCGACCCGCTCGGCGGTGCCGGAGCGGGCCAGAGAGGCACTGTCCGCCGCCAGTTCCGAGAGATCCGGAGAAGTCCGGCCGCCCGCATTCCCCGCCATGCCCCGTCCCCTGCCTATTGCCGTGCGCTTCGTCCGGTGCGCACTCTGTGTCCAGTGAACCGTACGGCCGTCTCACTCCCCAAGCCAGGTCTTGTCAGATTGTTGAACAATCGCTAGCGTGCGTCCGTGATGGATCTGACGAACCCGACGAACCCGACGAACCCGACGAACCCGATGGATCTCAACGCTGATCTCGGCGAAGGGTTCGGGCACTGGACCCTCACCGATGACGACGCGCTGCTCGACTGCGTCACCAGCGCCAATGTGGCCTGCGGGTTCCACGCGGGCGACGCCTCCGTGATGCGGCGGGTCTGCGATGCGGCGGCGGAGCGGGGCGTACGGATCGGCGCGCAGGTCGCCTACCGCGATCTGGCCGGCTTCGGGCGCCGCTCCATGGATGTGCCGCCCGCCGAACTGACCGCTGAGGTCGCGTACCAGATCGGCGCGCTCCGGGTGTTCGCGGAGGCGGCGGGTTCCACGGTGTCGTACGTCAAGCCGCACGGCGCGCTGTACAACCGTGCCGTCTGGGACGACGACCAGGCCGCCGCCGTCGTCGAGGGCGTCCGGCTGGCGGGGGGCCGGCTCGCGGTCCTCGGCCTGCCCGGCTCCCGGCTGCTCGTCCATGCGGAAGCGGCGGGCCTGGCAGCGGTCGAGGAAGCCTTCGCCGACCGCGCGTACACCCCGCAGGGCACGCTGGTGCCGCGCAGCGAGCCGGGCGCGGTCGTGCACGACGAGGACGAGGTCGTACGCCGCAGTGTGGGGATGGCGGTCGACGGCCGGGTCACCGGCGTCGACGGCATCCGCATACCGGTCGCCGCCCGCTCCCTGTGCGTCCACGGCGACACCCCGGGCGCGGCGGAACTGGCCCGCCGGGTCAGGGGGGCGCTGGAAGAAGCGGGCGTTGCCGTGCGGGCGTTCGCGTGAGTGGGGACACCGGTGCCGGTGCTGATGAGGTGCTGGTGCTGCCCGCCGGGCGGGAGGCGTTGCTCGTCGAGCTGAGCTCCGGCGAACACGCCGAAGCCTTCCATGCCGAGCTGCTGCGTCGCCGTGCGCGCGGTGAGCTGCCTGCCGTACGGGAGATCGTCCCCGGCGCGCGGACCGTGCTGCTCGACGGGATCGCGGACAGCAGCCCGGAGGGCCGGGAGCGGTTGGCCCGCGAGCTGGAGTCCTGGCGGATACCGCCGCTGCGGAGCGGCACCGGTGACGCGGTCGAGATCCCCGTCGTCTACGACGGGCCGGATCTCGCCGATGTCGCGGCGGCGTGGGGTGTCGGCGTCGACGAGGTGCCGGGCATGCACGCCGGTACGGAGTTCCGGGTGGCGTTCTGCGGGTTCGCACCCGGCTTCGGCTATCTGACCGGTCTTCCCGGGCACCTCCATGTGCCGCGGCGGGCGACTCCGCGTACGAAGGTTCCAGCGGGGGCGGTGGCTCTGGCGGGGCCGTACACCGGGGTCTATCCGCGCCCGTCGCCCGGCGGCTGGCAGCTCATCGGGCGGATGCCGGAACCGGGGGAGCTGTGGGATCCGGCGCGGGAGCCGGCGGCGTTGCTGAGCCCCGGGGCGCGGGTGCGCTTTGTCGCGGCGGAGGTGCGGCCATGACCGGTGCCATCGAGGTGATGAGGGCCGGAGCCCTGACCACCGTTCAGGACGCGGGGCGGGTCGGCTGGGCGCATCTCGGGGTGCCGCGGGCCGGGGCCCTGGACTCCCCGGCTCGCCGGCTCGCCAACCGGCTCGTCGGCAATCCCGCGGACGCCGCCGTGCTGGAGACCACGGTCACCGGTTGCGCTGTGCGGCCGTCGCGTTCGGTGGTCGCCGTGGTGGGGGGCGCGGGGTGCCGGGTCACGGTGGACGGGCGACCGGTGGCATGGGGCGCCGCCGTTCACGTACCGGCGGGGGCGGTGATCGACGCGGGGCCTGCGGAGCGTGGCCTGCGGAGTTATCTGGCCTTCGGGGGCGGCCTCGTGCCGGAGCCCGTGCTCGGCAGCCGGTCGGCGGATCTGCTGTCGGGGCTCGGGCCGACGCCGCTGCGGGACGGGGACGTGGTGCCGTTGGGGGTGTCCGCGTGCCCCGTTGTGCCGGTGCCCGACACCGTGCCGTGGCCGGCGGCGCCGACCGAACTCGTGCTGCCTGTGCAACTGGGTCCGCGCCATTCGTGGTTCACGGAGCGGGCGCTGCGCACCCTTGCCACTGCGGTGTACCGGGTCTCGCCGCACAGCAACCGCATCGGCCTGCGGACGGAGGGGCCTGCGCTGGAGCGTGCGCGGGAGGGCGAACTGCCCAGCGAGGGGATGGTGCTGGGGGCGATTCAGGTGCCGCCGGACGGGCGGCCGGTGGTCTTCCTCAACGACCATCCGACGACCGGGGGATACCCGGTCGTCGGTGTCGTGCACGAGACCGCACTCGCGGGGGCGGCACAGGCGGTGCCGGGCACCCGGGTGCGGTTCGTGAGCGCGGGCTGAGCACCGGCCCCGTCGGGCCGGTGCGCGGTCCTACGCCTCCGCCCGGAACCCCCGCAGCCGCAACGAGTTGCCCACCACGAACACCGACGAGAACGCCATCGCCGCCCCCGCGATCATCGGGTTCAGCAGCCCGGCCGCGGCCAGCGGCAGCGCCGCCACGTTGTACGCGAACGCCCAGAACAGGTTCGTACGGATCGTCCCCAGCGTCTTCCGCGACAGCCGGATCGCATCCGCCGCCGCCCGCAGGTCCCCGCGGACCAGGGTCAGGTCGCCGGCCTCGATCGCCGCGTCCGTGCCTGTACCCATTGCCAGGCCCAGGTCCGCCTGGGCCAGCGCCGCCGCGTCGTTGACGCCGTCGCCGACCATCGCGACCGAACGGCCCTGCGTCTGCAGCCGCTTGACGACATCGACCTTCTCCTCGGGCATGATCTGCGCGTACACGTCGTCCCGGTCGATCCCGACCTCCGCCGCGACCGACTCCGCCACCGCCCTGTTGTCCCCGGTGAGGAGGATGGGTGTCAGGCCCAGGGCCCGCAGCCGCACGATGGCCTCGGCGCTGGTGTCCTTCACCGCGTCGGCGACCTCCAGGACCGCCCGCGCCTCGCCGTCCCAGGCCACCGCGACGGCCGTCCGGCCGGCCGCCTCCGCCGCCGCTTTCTTCCGGGCCAGTTCCCCGGGCAGGTGGATCTCCCACTCGGCGAGCAGCTGCTCACGGCCTACGAGGACGGCGTGGCCCTCGACAACACCCTGGACGCCCAGGCCGGCGACGCCGGCGAAGTCCTCGGGGACGGGCAGCGCCGTCCCGGTCCGCTCGGCCGCGCCCGCGGCGACCGCCCGGGCGATGGGGTGCTCGGAGGCGTGCTCCAGAGCGCCCGCCAGTCGCAGCACCTGCGTTTCGACCGCCGCCTTGTCCGCCGCCTCGGCCGCCACGTGGACGTCCAGCAGCGTCATCCGGCCGGTCGTGACCGTACCGGTCTTGTCGAGGACGATCGTGTCGATACGGCGTGTGGTCTCCAGGACCTCGGGCCCCTTGATCAGGATGCCGAGCTGCGCCCCGCGCCCCGTGCCGACCATGAGGGCGGTGGGCGTGGCGAGGCCGAGGGCGCACGGGCAGGCGATGATCAGTACGGCGACGGCGGCGGTGAACGCGGCTGTCAGACCCGCCCCGCTGCCGAGCCAGAACCCGAGCGTGCCGAGCGCGAGCGCGATCACGACGGGCACGAAGACCGCGGAGATCCTGTCGGCCAGCCGCTGGGCCGCCGCCTTGTCGTTCTGCGCGTCCTCGACGAGCTTCGCCATCCGCGCCAGCTGCGTGTCTGCGCCGATCCGGGTCGCCTCGACGACGAGCCGCCCGCCCGCGTTGAGCGTGGCACCCGTGACGGCGTCACCGGCACCGACCTCGACCGGCACGGACTCGCCGGTGAGCATCGACGCGTCCACCGCCGAGGCGCCCTCGACGACGGTGCCGTCAGTGGCGATCTTCTCACCGGGACGGACCAGGAACCGGTCCCCGACCCGCAGCTCCGCCGTCGGTACGGTCACCTCGCGGCTGTTCCTCAGCACAGTGACTTCCTTGGCACCCAGCTCCAGGAGCGCCTTGAGCGCCGCGCCCGCCTTCCGCTTGGAACGGGCCTCGAACCAGCGGCCGGCCAGGATGAAGGCGGTGACGCCGGCCGCGGCCTCCAGATAGATGTTCCCGGCGCCGTCGCTGCGGCCGATGGTCAGCTCGAAGGGGTGCGTCATGCCCGGCATCCCGGCCGTGCCGAAGAACAGCGCCCACAGCGACCACAGGAACGCGGCCGATGTGCCGACGGAGATCAGCGTGTCCATCGTCGCCGCTCCGTGCCGGGCGTTGGTCCAGGCGGCGCGGTGGAACGGCCAGGCGGCGTAGGTGACGACGGGGGCCGCCAGGGTCAGCGAGAGCCACTGCCAGTACGTGAACTGCAGCGCCGGGATCATCGACATCGCGATCACCGGTACGGCGAGCACGACGGCGGTGAGCAGCCGCTTCCGCAGCGGGCGGAGCGCGTCGGCCCCGTCCTCGGCTGCGGGCGCGGACTCCTCGGTGCGTACCGGAGGTGCCGGCTCCTGTGCCGCGTAGCCGGTCTTCTCGACGGTGGCGATCAGGTCCTGTACGGAGAGATCCTCGCCCCGGTAGCTGACCTTGGCCTTCTCGGTGGCGTAGTTGACGGTGGCGCTGACGCCGTCCATCCGGTTGAGCTTCTTCTCGATGCGGGCCGCGCACGATGCGCAGGTCATGCCACCGATGGAGAGCTCGACCTCTGCCGTGGTGTCGGTGCCGATGCCGGTTGCGGCGGTGTGCGCGGGCACGGTGTCCTCCCTGGGTGGGGGTATACCCCTGGGGGGTATCTAATGCTGATGCATGTATACCCCCCGCCCCTATGAAGCGCAAGTGTGGATCCGGTGCGGAGGTGCGGACCGGGCGCGTCCGGCCCTCGGGCACCCCTCTGACCTCGCGTATCTTCACGTTCGCAGGGAGGCTGCACCTTCAGCCGACTGACCCGTAGGCTGGCCATTGGACTAGACCTATAGCTGTTTACTGGAGGAATGGGGTCCCATGAGCAACCGTGCAGTCCTGGAGGTGATCGCTCTCGACGCGGAGGACGCGGTCGCTGCCCAGGCGGGTGGTGCAGACCGGCTCGAGCTGGTCACCGACATGACGGCGGACGGACTGACCCCGTCGTGCGCGACCTTCGCGGAGATCCGTGCCGCAGTCGACATCCCGCTGCGGGTGATGCTCAGGGTGGCCGACGGCTTCGCAGCCGGTGACATCGACGTACTCGTACGGAAGGCGTGCGAGCTGCGGGCCGAGGGCGCCGAGGAATTCGTCCTCGGCTTCCTGGACGCGCAGGGCCATGCGGACCTCGTGACCGTCGAGCGGCTCGTCGCCGAGCTGGACGGCTGCCGCTGGACGTTCCACCGCGCGATCGACCGCGCCGCCGACCGGGACGCCCTGCGCAAGCAGCTTGCGGATCTGCCCGGCCTCGACACGTACCTCACGGCGGGATCGACGCGCGGCGTCGACGACGGCATCCCGACGCTGCTCGTCGAGGCGGCACGGAAGGGCGAGCCCGGGTACGAGCCGCAGATCCTGGTGGGGGGCGGGCTGCGGCTCGAACGCCTGCCGGAGCTGCTGGCCGCGGGCATCGACGCGGTGCACATCGGGGGCGCGGCGCGGCCCAAGGGATGGGACGCGCCGGTGGACGCGGCAGCGGTACGGGAGTGGCGGGCGCGGCTCGACGGGTAGGCGGCGCACCGGGGACACCGGTTCCGTCCTCGAACGCCGGACGGGCTCGGGCGATAAAGCCCGCCCGGCGATTGAGGACAGAGCGGCTACCGGACGGCCCCGGTAGCCCCGAGCACCTCCGGCAGCCCCGCCGCATGCACCACCGTCAGCCCCGACACCGCACGGGTCAGCGCCACATACAACCGGCGCAGGCCCGTGCGCTCGTCCGGTTCGCCGTCGACCACCGCCGCCGGTTCGTCCAGCACCACGTAGTCGTACTCCAGGCCCTTCGCCAGCGAGGCCGGGACCAGCGTCAGCCGGGATTCGGCCGTCGTCTCCTCACCCGGCGACAGATACGCGTGACTCGCCGCCGTCAGCGCTTCCGCCAGCGCCGGGATCCGCGCGTCCGCCGCGATCAGCCCGATCGATCCCTCCTGCGCCAGCGACTCCTCGCAGGCCGCGAGCACCGCCGCGTCCAGTCCGGCAGCGTCGGGCACCTTCCGTACCGCCAGCGAACCCGGCGACTCACGCACCGACTCCACCTCCGCAAGACCCGGCGAGATCACCGGCAGCAGCCGTGACGCGTACGCGATGACCTCCCTCGGCACACGGAAGCCCGCCGTCAGCTCCTCCACCACGGCGTCCTCCTTGCCCAGGTGGTGCAGCGCCTGCGCCCAGCTCTCCGTCGACCACGGCGTCGTCCCCTGCGCCAGGTCGCCGAGCACGGTCGCCGAACCGGTCGTGCAGCGGCGGCCCACCGCCCGGTACTGCATGGGGGAGAGGTCCTGTGCCTCGTCGAGGACGACATGGCCGAGCGAGTGCGTACGCGCCACCAGGTCGCTCGCCTCGTCGATCAGCACCGCGTCCGCCGCCGACCACTGCGCGGACTTCACGCTCCGGGCCGGCTTCGTCCACAGGACCGTCTTCCGCTCGTCCTCGGTGAGCAGCCCGTCCGCGTGCGCGGCCAGGAACTCCGGGTCGGAGAGCAGCCGCAGCACCAGCTTTGCCGGGTCGACGGCGGGCCAGATCGCCTTCACGGCCGCCTTGACCGCCGGAGTGCGGGCCACCGCGTTCTGCACCCGGTCGTCGGGGGCCTCACCGGCCTCCTCCATCCGTACCAGGACGGCGTGCGCGATGCGCTGCGGAAGCGCCTCGTGTGCCGCGCCGTACCGCATGTCGCGGGCCAGCAGCTCCGTGACCATCTCCTCCAGTTCGTACGCGGGCACCCGCCAGCGGCGCGAACCGCGCACCACCATCACCGGCTCCGTCGGCAGCTTCACATGCGAACGGAGCGCCCGCCGAAGCACCTCCGCCATCCGGGCATCCCCCTTGACGACGGCCGCGTCCGCCGCGTCCGTACCCCGCACCTCGACATGCGCCGCCACCAGATCGTCGACGGTCGCCTGCTTCACCTCCAGCTCGCCGAGGGCCGGGAGCACCTGCTCGATGTAGTGGAGGAACGACCGGTTCGGCCCGATGACCAGCGTGCCGGTACGGGCGAGCCGCTCGCGGTGCGCGTACAGCAGATATGCGACCCGGTGCAGGCCGACGGCGGTCTTGCCGGTACCGGGTCCTCCCTGCACGCAGACCGTCCCGCCGAGCCCGCTGCGGACGATCTCGTCCTGCTCGGGCTGGATCGTCGCCACGATGTCGCGCATCGGACCGACGCGCGGCCGCTCGATCTCCGCCTGGAGCAGCTTGCTGGTCTGCGGGGCCTCTGTGGGGTCGGTGAGGTGCTCGTCCTCGTACGCGGTCAGCTCGCCGCCGGTGTACCCGAAGCGGCGGCGCTGTCCGACGTCCTGCGGGTCCTTCTTCGAAGCCCGGTAGAACGGCTGCGAGACGGGCGCACGCCAGTCGATGACCATCGGATCGCCGTCGGCGTCATGGACGTGGCGGCGCCCGATGTAGAACTGCTCTCCCTCCGCGCCCTCGGCCTGCTCGGCACCGACCGGGTGCAGATAGTCGAGGCGGCCGAAGAAGAGCGGGGTGTGGGAGAGATCGGCGAGCGACTTGATGCGTTCGTCGATCTGGGCCTGCAGGACGGCGGCGTTGACCCAGTTCGCGGTGACATCGCGGATGTCGAGGGCCTGGGCGTCCTCACGCATGGCGCGCAACGCGGCCCGGGACGCCGCGAGATGGGCGCGCTCGCGAGCCAGCGGATCGGTGGTGGTGTCGCTTTCGTGTTCGTGCGCGGGCACGGTGTGGCCTCCGGCTTTTCAACGCAGGACGGCGGACCGCAGCACGCTCCCGGTTGGCCAGGGGGCGACGCGGTCCGCTCGAGGATCGATCACGGGATACGCACGCAGGTGCACGTACGGCTGTCGGCCGGTTTCCGTCCGGCCGGCGGCGCTCCCCCGGCTGCCGGCGACGAGCCGGTACCACGGTGCGGGAGGCGGGCAGACCGGCGATTGTATCCACCACGACCGGCAGGGTCGAACGAATTAGGCTGCCCGGTCCACCCTCTGTCCACCCCCCGTCCACCCCGTAGGGGACGGCATCCGACCGGAGGCCTATGCGAAGACCACGGGGATTCCGCCCGCGGGCCGATGCCTCTACGGGACGGGCGCAGGACCATGGGATACATGAGCACCGCCAGTCTGAACCCACACGGGACCGGCCCCGCGCACGGCGCGACGGCGGCCACCGGTCACCCGCCCACCCACCGTGTCGGCGACGCCGTGCGCGCCGTGAAGGTCTTCGCACGCGCCGCGTTCGGCGTGGCTGTCCTCGGCGAGTACGCGGAGGAGGCAGGCGTCCTCCGCCGCGACCATCGAGAACAGCACGACCGATCGACACGCCGCGAACACTGAGTACGGACAGCTGCCGCCCCGGCGACTGCTCGGCGGGCATCAATGCCCGCTCGTGGCCCCGGGCGGCTGAGCCGCGCTCCCCGGGACCGGTCGACTCAGTGGCTCAGTTGTCCGCCAGCAGCTCGTCCGCGTCCACGATCCGGTACGCGTAGCCCTGCTCGGCCAGGAAGCGCTGGCGGTGTGCCGCGAAGTCCTGGTCGATCGTGTCGCGGGCGACCACCGAGTAGAACCGGGCCTCGTGCCCGTCCGCCTTCGGCCGCAGCACCCGGCCGAGCCGCTGCGCCTCCTCCTGCCGCGAGCCGAACGTGCCCGACACCTGAATGGCGACGGTCGCCTCCGGAAGGTCGATCGAGAAGTTCGCGACCTTCGACACGACGAGGACGCTGAGCTCGCCCTCGCGGAACGCGTCGAAGAGCTTCTCCCGCTGCGCATTGCTCGTCTCGCCCTTGATCACCGGGGCGTTCAGATGTTCGCCCAGCTCGTCGAGCTGGTCGATGTACTGCCCGATGACGAGGGTCTGCTCGCCCCGGTGCTTGCGCACCAGCGCCTCCGTCACCTTCCGCTTCGTCGCGGTCGTCGCGCAGAACCGGTACTTCTCCTCGGCCTCGGCGGTCGCGTAGGCCAGCCGCTCCGCGTCCGTCAGATTGACCCGGACCTCGACACAGTCGGCCGGCGCGATGTACCCCTGCGCCTCGATCTCCTTCCACGGTGCGTCGAACCGCTTGGGGCCGATCAGCGAGAAGACGTCCGACTCGCGGCCGTCCTCGCGGACGAGCGTCGCGGTGAGGCCGAGCCGCCGACGGGCCTGCAGGTCGGCGGTGAACTTGAAGACGGGTGCGGGCAGGAGGTGCACCTCGTCGTAGATCACCAGACCCCAGTCGCGCGAGTCGAACAGCTCCAGGTGCGGATAGATGCCCTTACGGCGGGTCGTCAGCACCTGGTACGTGGCGATGGTGACCGGCCGGATCTCCTTGCGCGTACCGCTGTACTCGCCGATCTCGTCCTCGGTCAGCGACGTCCGCTTCACCAGCTCGTGCTTCCACTGCCGGGCCGAGACGGTGTTCGTCACCAGGATCAGCGTGGTCGCCTTGGCCTCCGCCATCGCACCGGCCCCGACCAGCGTCTTGCCCGCACCACAAGGCAGTACGACAACACCGGATCCGCCGTGCCAGAACCCCTCGACGGCCTGCTTCTGGTACGGCCGCAGCGCCCAGCCGTCCTCGGCCAGCTCGATCGGGTGCGCCTCGCCGTCGACGTATCCGGCCAGGTCCTCGGCCGGCCAGCCCAGCTTCAGCAGCGTCTGCTTGATCTGTCCGCGCTCGGACGGGTGCACCGCCACGGTGTCCGGATCGATCCGGACACCGACCAGCGGCTGGACCTTCTTCGACCGGAGGATCTCCTCCAGCACGGGCCGGTCGGTGGAGGTCAGCACCAGCCCGTGGACCGGATGCTTGGAGAGCGTGAGGCGGCCGTACCGGGCCATCGTCTCGGCGATGTCGACCAGCAGCGCGTGCGGTACCGGATAGCGCGAGTACTGCACGAGTGCGTCGACGACCTGCTCGGCGTCGTGCCCGGCGGCGCGTGCGTTCCACAGCCCGAGCGGAGTCAGCCGGTAGGTGTGGATGTGCTCGGGCGCCCGCTCCAGTTCCGCGAAGGGCGCGATCGCACGACGGCAGGCATCGGCCTGGTCGTGGTCGACTTCCAGGAGCAGCGTCTTGTCGCTCTGAACGATGAGGGGTCCGGTCACGCGTCTCGGCCCTTTCTACGGGGTGCGGCCACCTGTGCGGCCAAACGTCCAGTGTGCCGCATGCGGGGTAGGTGGCGCGTAGGTGTCGGCGAGCGGGACGTGTCATGGGCCGCGGGTGACCCGTGCCGCTGCCGGGGACACAGCCCCGGAACGGGCCGGTCCGGTGCGGCCTGACGACCGCATGCCGTCCGTCCTGCGCTGCGCCGCCGCACTCGTAGCGCCGGCCGCCGTGGTGACCGGGCAGCCGCGTCGGCGGTGGCTCGTCTCGCGGGCCGACGGGTCAGGAAGTGGCGTCGTCGGCCAGTTCGGCGACGCCGGTGATCCGGTGCAGCGGGTAGGTGCGGACCTCGTCCGCCGTGTGGTCGTACGCCGTCACGAAGCCGCCCTCCACCCGGACCGGGGCGATGACCCGCTGGCTGGCCGCGCCGTCCGCGTTGACGTAGCCGATCCACACCGCGGAGCCCGTCATGGCCGCCGCCTGGACGGTGGCGAGGGTCTCCGCGGACGTGGTGCGGGGCAGCGAGCCGGCCGCGGCGGCGGGGGTCCCGTCCGTTTCCTTGTGGACGATCGTCGCGGCCGTGTCCCCGGCGCGGATCGCCCGCACCGCCGCGCCGAGCAGTGTTCCGTCGGGGACCGGTGGGCCCTCGGGGACGGGGGCGGGGGGTGTACGGGGCGGGGTGCGGCGGATGCCCGCGCGGGTGATCAGGACGTCGCCCTCGGCGGACTCGGCGGCCGGGGCGTAGCCCATCTCGCGCAGCCCTTCGAGCAGGGACGCCGGGTCGATCTGGGCGGCCAGTGCCGTCGGCGCGAGGCGGCGCAGGCGCAGGGTGGCCGAGCGCCGGTCGGCGAGGATCTCGTTGAGCACGGCCTCGTCGTCGCAGCGTACGTACGCGGACGCGGCGCCGATCCGCAGATGGCCGTGGCGGCGGGCGACGTCGTCGATGAGATAGCTGAGGGGCTGCGGAACCGGCGTACGGCTGTGCGCGGCGAGGAACGCGTGCAGATCGGCCGCGGACTGTCCGGCGTCCAGCGCGCGGCGCACGGAGCCCGGCGTGAACCGGTAGACCGTCGCGCCACCCTTCGACTCGATGTCCGCGAGGGCGGACAGCGTGTCGGCGAGGGGGCGTTCCAGCGGGCCGGGTGCGACGGCCGTCAGGTCGGCCTGGAGCAGGACGTGGTCGAGGGGTTCCGGGATGAGCGGGGCGAGCAGCGCGGCGGCCTTCGCGGGTCCGGAGTCGAGCAGGGCGCGGGCCTGGGAGGAGAGTGCGCCGCGGCCGGTGATGCCGAGGAGTTCGGACTCGTTCAGCGTCCACAGGGCGATCCGGGACCGCAGGTCGATGGTGTTCCCGGCGGACGTGGAGGCGCCGCGCAGCGGCCGTTCCCAGCGGAGCCGGGCGAGCAGCGCCTCCGGGTCCGGGGCGGTGCCGGGGTCCAGCGAGGCGAGCAGGGCCAGGATGTGGTGACGTACCTCGGGGGCGGCCGAGCGGTCGAGTTCGGGGCCGAGCGCGGACAGGGCCCGGCCCTTGGCGTCCTGGCCGCCGACCAGGCCGGCGGTGCGGGTGGCGGCGAGCCAGGCGGTGGCGAGGTGCACCCAGCGGTCCTGGACGGGGAGTTCGGTCCAGTCGTCGTACGCGGGCGTCGGCGCGTACCGCTCGTCGGCCTCGCCGTCGGGGGCCAGCAGCCCGGCCGCGTAGGCGAGTTCGAGCCAGAACGCGGCGATCGGCTCGGACACGTCGAGGACGGCCGCGGTCCGCTTCAGCTCGCGGACGCTGAGGCCCCCGGCGCGCAGTATCGGCGGGCCGCCGCCGTTCCAGCTCGTCAGCAGTTCCTCGACGGTGGACACCGCCAGGAATGCCTGGCCCGCCGCCGCGCTGTCCACAGCCTGGGGATCGCGCGTCACGGCCGCCACGACGGCGGGCGGCAGTGGCTCGGGTACGCGGTGGGCGCGCCCGGCCCGCAGATGCAGGGCCGCCTCGCGCGGCAGGACGACCGTGCGTGTCGACACGGGCAGCAGCAGCCCGCGGTCGCGCAGCCACTTCACGGGCGGCGTCGGGTTCGGGGTCACTTCCCCGTACGGCGGGCCCCACACCAGCCGGTCCAGTACGGACAGGGCCTCGACCGGGGCTGTGTCGAGCAGCTCGCCCATCCTGGTGCGGTCGGTGAAGAGCGCGGACAGGGAGGCCACGGCGGAGACCGGGTCGTGGGTGGCGGGCAGCGAGGCCGCCGTCAGGATCTCCTGGAGCCGGCCCGGCGACATACCGGCCGTGGCCTCGGCGACGGTCGGCCCCAGACCGGTGGGGGAGGGGTGCTGCGGGGACGGGGCGAGGAGTTCGCGCGCGGTACGCACCAGCCGCAGCCGGTCGTTTTCGCCCCAGACCAGGGCCTGTTCGCGCAGGGTCGCGAGGGCGCCGGGTGCCGCGCTCCGGATCGCCGCACCCGCGTCGTCGCGGTGCGCGCCGTCGTCCTGGCCGTCGCCGGTCAGCAGGGCGAGCAGAGTGTCGTACGGGGCCGGATCGGGTGCGACGGCCAGCGCCTCCGCGGTCTGCAGGGCGAACCGGTCGAGGTGCTCCAGCGCGCGTACGACAGAGGCCCGGGTACCGGCTCTCGTCGCCAGCTGGGTGATGTCGTTCGGCACGGGGGACAGCAGATCGGGGCGGGCACGGAGCAGCCCGGCCAACGACTCGTCGTCCCGGGCGCGCAGAGCTTCGGCGAGCGTCCGCGGTGGTGTGGTCATCCCCATCCGTCCCACGGTAGTCGCTCCGGACAGGCCCGAGGGCGCTACGGTCGGTGCAGACCGGTCAGAGGGGAACCATCGCGTGGGGATCGAGAGCGACCAGCTCGTCTACGACTATCTGAGCCGGGTCGGGGATCTGGCCCAGCAGCAACAGCTGTCCTCGGGCACCCGGATGCGGCTCGTGGCGGCACTGCGCACCGAGATCGACCGGCAGCGCGGAAGCCAGGCCACGGACACGCCGGCGTCGGTGCGCCGCATCATCGGACGGCTCGGCACACCGGACGAACTGGTCGCCGCGGCGGCCCGGTCGGCCGACGGAACGGTGACGTTGCCGGGGGCGGCAGGGGCACCGGATGCGGGTGATCCGGAGTCGCGGGGGATCCCGCGGCCACGCAGAGGGACGCTCCGGAAAGAGAGTTCGCGCAAGGGCGCGTCGGAGGGGGCGACAGGGGCCTCGGGGGTCTCGGGAGTCCCGGGGATTGCGGGGGGCGATGTGCCGGCGCAACGGGTGCCCTCGCCGCCGCACATGGCGGGGACGGACGAGCTGGGCGCGTCCGGGAGCGAACCCGACTGGTGGCGCATCGAGCCGGGGCCGTTCGGGGACGGGGTGGAGGTGCCGGGGTTCGTGGGCGGGGTGGAGATCGCCGAGCTGTTGAGGCCACCGCGGCAGTCGGTGGAAGGGGCCGTGGAGGGGGCCGGTCCGGATACGGGTGCGGACGAGGGCGCGGGGGGCGACGGTGCCGGGGCCGGCTCCGACGGTGGCGGCTCCGATGAGGCGGACGACGCGCCGCGCGGTCGGTGGCGGCCGCGGCTGCGTCGGCGTACACCCCCTGAGAACAAGGGATTCCGGTTCTCCCACCCGTTGTTGCTGCTCGCCGCCGCGCTGCTGGTCACCGGTGCGGTGACCGGGTACTGGGTGGCCCTGGCAGGCGGCTGGCTGCTCGCGTACGGCTCACGCACGCTCTCGCGCAGGGAGGCGAAGCTGGCCGCGATGGGGCTGCCGGGGGTGGTCGCGGCGGGCGGCCTGGTCTGGCTGTGGGGGCGGATGGACGGGCGCTGGGGCGAGCCGATCCCGGAGGACGGGATGGGCGAGGCGCTGAGAGGGGTGTGGCCGGTGGTGGTGCGGGCGGCGGCGGTGGCGTCTGCGGTGTTCTTGGTGTGGCGGGCGCGGAAGCGGGTGGAGTAGGCGGGGGCTTGTGCCGTGGCGTCCGGCGGCCGGATCTGTCCTCAGGCGCCGGACGGACTGGGTGTGCGGGCCTGCCGCGTCCGGCGGGTTCGGGCCCATGGGGTGGGCGCCGGTGCGTCTGCCCGGGGAGTGGTGGGCGGTGCCCCTCCGGGGTGTCTCCGCAGAACTGGCGCGGAAGCCGGCAACGCGGACGAACCCGGCACGTGCGCCAGTCCCTGCGGGGGAGTGCTTCTTCGGGGTGCTCAGACGGGTGCGGACGGGGTCCAGGGGGCGCCCGGCACGACCAGGGGCGAACCCGTCACCGGGTCCGGGACGATCACTGCCGCCAGGCCGAACACCTCGCGCACGAGCTCCGCGGTGACGATGTCCGCCGGGTGCCCCTCGGCGACGATCCGGCCCGCCTTCATCGCGACCAGGTGGTCCGCGTACCGCGCGGCCTGGTTCAGGTCGTGGAGCACGGTCACGACCGTCCGGCCGCGGCTGCCGTCCGCCGCCGGAGAGGCGAGCTGGCGCACCAGGTCGAGGACCTCCACCTGATGCGAGATGTCGAGGTATGTCGTCGGCTCGTCGAGCAGCAGCAGATCCGTCTCCTGGGCCAGCGCCATCGCGATCCAGACCCGCTGCCGCTGCCCGCCGGACAGTTCGTCCACCGGCCGGTCGCCGAGCGCCGTGATGTCCGTACGGTCCATGGCGTCGGTGACGGCCCGCTCGTCCTCCTCCGACCACTGCTGCCACCAGTGCTGGTGCGGCTGGCGGCCGCGGGCGACGAGGTCGGAGACGGTGATCGCCTCGGGTGCGACCGGGGTCTGCGGCAGCAGTCCTATCGACTGGGCGATCTTCTTGGTGGGGATCCGGGACAGCTCCGTACCGTCGAGGAGTACGGCCCCGCCGCGCGGCTTGAGCAGTCGGCCCAGCGCGCGCAAGGTGGTCGACTTGCCGCACGCGTTCGGGCCGACGATGACCGTCACCCGGCCGTCGGGAACGGTGAGGTCCAGCTCGTGCACGACCGTGCGTTCCTCGTAGGCGAGGGTCAGTCCGCGCGCGGTGAGCCGGCCGGTCGTCACCTCGGCGACGGCATCGGACGTACGGGTCGAGCTCATGCCTTGCCTCCATTGCGGCCACCGTGACCGCGGATGATCAGCCAGATCAGATATGGGGCGCCGACCGCCGCCGTCAGCACGCCCACCGGCAGCTCGGTGGGCGAGAAGAGCTTGCGTGCCAGCAGATCGGCGAAGACGACGATCACTGCGCCGAGCAGCGCCGAGCAGAGCAGCGGGATCTGCGCGGTACGTGTCATGCGGCGGGCGATCTGCGGGGCGAGCAGCGCCACGAAGTCCACCGGCCCGGCCGTCCCCGTCGCCACGGAGGCCAGGATCACGCCGAGTGCGACGAGCCCCAGGCGTACCCGGCCCAGCCGTACGCCGAGCGCGGTCGCGGTGTCGTCGTCCATCGAGACGGTGCGCTGCGCACGCGCCGCCCACAGGACGGCCGGTACGAGCGCGAGCAGCGTCCAGCCGATCGGCGCCACCTCGTTCCAGCCGCGGCCGTTCAGCGAACCCGTCATCCAGATCTGCGCCTGCTGGGCGACCAGATAGTCGCCCTTCGTCAGGAACAGCGTGGTGACCGACCGCAGCGCGATGGCGAAGCCGATGCCGATGAGGACGAACCGGGTGGCGTGCAGCCCGCCGCGCCACGCGAAGACGTACACGAGCGCCGCCGCCGCGATCCCGCCGATGACCGACAGATACGGCAGCACGGTGTACGAGGTGACGCCGAACGTCATCGCGCCGACCGTGAGCGCGCCCGCACCCTGGCTGATGCCGATGATGTCGGGGCTGGCCAGCGGATTGCGGGCCACTGTCTGGATCAGTGCCCCGGCGATCCCGAAGGCCACGCCGACGAGCAGCCCGACGACCATGCGCGGCAGCCGCAGCGTCCCGACGACCAGTTCGTACGGCGACGGCTGCCCGAGGATCACCTTCACGACCTCGGCCGGCGCGACGAAGCTCTCACCGACGCAGAGGTACGCGACACAGACGACCGCCAGCAGCACGACGAGGACCGTCGCGGCGACGGTCGCACGCCGGTGCAGCAGGAACCGCCCGCGCGCCCCGATCCGTACGACGCTGTACCCGGCGGGCCGGACCCGGGTCCGGGTGAGGGTGCCGCTCATGCCGGGACCGCCTTCCGACGTACCAGTGCGACCAGGAACGGCACCCCGATCAGTGCTGTCATGACACCCGCCGGGACCTCGCTCGGCGGGAAGACGATCCGACCGATGACGTCCGAGACCAGCAGCATCACGGGCCCGATCAGCGCCGCCATCGGCAGCACCCACCGGTGGTCGCTGCCGACGATCGCGCGGGCGATGTGCGGGACGGCCAGCCCGATGAACGCGATCGGCCCGGCCGCGGCCACCCCGACCCCGGTCAGCACGGTGGCCCCGATGCCACCGACGATCCGTACCGTCGCGACCTTCTGGCCCAGCCCCTTCGCCACGTCCTCGCCCAGCGCCAGCGCATCGAGACCCCGCGCCACGGACAGCACGAGCACCGTGCCGACCAGCAGGAACGGCCAGATCTGCTGCGCCACCTCGGCCTCCCGCCCGGCGATCGAACCGACCTGCCAGAAGCGGAACTCGTCGAGCGCGGACGCCTTCGTCGTCAGCACGGCCATCGTCACCGACACCAGCAGCGCATTGATCGCGGCGCCGCCCAGCGCGAGCTTCACCGGCGTCGCCCCGCCGCGGCCGCGCGACGCGATCGCGTACACGGCGACGGACGCGAGGGCCGCCCCTGCGAACGCGTACCAGACGTACCCCGTCAGCGTGTGGATCCCCGCGTATGCGATGGCCAGCACCACCCCGACCGAGGCGCCCTGGCTGATGCCGAGGATGCCGGGGTCGGCGATGGGGTTGCGGGTGATGCCCTGGAGCACTGTGCCCGCGAGGGCCAGCGCCGCACCGACCATCAGCCCGATCAGGGTGCGCGGCACCCGCAGCTGGCGGATCACTTCCGCGGCGTCGGAGTGCCCGCCGTGCAGCAGGGCGTCGAGCACCGCGGACGGCGCGATGGTGCGCGCGCCCACGGCAAGGCTGAGCAGGACGGCCACCAGCAGCGCCAGGACGGCCGCCGCCGTCGCGAGAGCGCGTCTGTGGCGGCGAGGTGCGGCGGCTGGCATCGGACCCAATCGACAAACGGGACGACCTGGCTCTGTGCAGCCACGCGTGGCCGGGCACAGCTAGGTAAGGCTTGGCTTAGTCTAGGCGGGCTGTGAGGGGGCCCGAAGGGCGAGGGTCAGATCTGCGGCCTCGGCACAATGGGAACCATGGCTTCGCACCCCCTGACGGTCGGCTTCGACCTCGATATGACGCTCATCGACTCCCGGCCCGGCATCAAGGCCGCCTACCAGGCACTTTCCGCCGAGACGGGGACGCCGATCGACGCCGACCTGGTCGTCAGCAGGCTCGGTCCGCCCTTGGAGGACGAACTGGCGAACTGGTTCCCGGCGGACGTCGTGGCCGCCACGGCCGACCGCTACCGGGAGATCTATCCCACACACGCCATCACCCCGACCCCGGCGCTGCCCGGCGCCCGGGAGTCCGTCGCCGCGATCCGCGAGCGGGGCGGCCGGACGATCGTCGTCACGGCGAAGCACGAGCCGAACGCCAGGCTCCACCTGGCGCACCTCGGGATCGAGGCCGACGAGATCGTCGGCGGCCTGTGGGCGGAGGGGAAGGCGCGGGCGCTTCGCGAGCACGGCGCACAGGTGTACGTCGGCGACCACACCGGGGACGTACGCGGCGCCCGCACGGCGGAGGCGCTGTCGGTGGCGGTCACGACGGGCCCGTGCGACGCGGACGAACTGCGAGCGGCGGGCGCGGACGTGATCCTGCGGAACCTGACGGAGTTCCCGGCCTGGCTGGACGCCTACCGGGCCGGCTAGGGGCTGTCCGGCGGAGCACACCGCACCCCGCGGCCCCCGTCCCGCCCGTGTTCGCTCTACCGCGCGGCGTCCCGCTTCGGAGATCCTGACCACGCCGACCGCACCACGCCGGCGGCCGCGATCAGGAAGCCCACCCCCATCAACATGCACACCGCATACGCGATGGACGGGAACGGGTCGGTCCCGAGGAACAGCGGGGCCACGGTGACCAGTGTCGCCAGTGCCCCGATGAAGAAGACGATCGCGCCGACCCGGACGAGCCGGTCGCCTGCGCCAGAAGAAGGAGGAGGAGTACTCACCCCGCAAGGGTAGTTCCCACCCCGGAAGAACCCCTCTTCACCCGTAGTGCGCCGTTTCTGGACACAGTCCGGATGACCAGGCTTGACGAGGGGTACTGCACCTGTGGAGGCTTCTGCCAGCAGGGGAGCACGACCATGGTCCGGCCTGACCTGCTGAGGCTTGGTTCCGGCATACAGGTTGAGATGGGGTGCGTGCTTTGCCGACTGGCAAGGTCAAATGGTTCAACAGCGAGAAGGGCTTCGGCTTTCTTTCCCGCGACGACGGTGGCGACGTGTTCGTGCACTCGTCGGTGCTCCCTGACGGAGTCGACGCCCTCAAGCCCGGCCAGCGCGTCGAATTCGGCGTCGTGGCAGGTCAACGGGGAGACCAGGCGCTGTCGGTGACGATCCTCGACCCGACGCCGTCCGTCGCGGCCGCCCAGCGCCGCAAGCCGGACGAACTGGCATCGATCGTGCAGGATCTGACGACGCTGCTGGAGAACATCACGCCGATGCTGGAGCGGGGCCGCTACCCCGACAAGGCGGCCGGCAAGCAGATCGGCGGCCTGCTGCGCGCGGTCGCCGACCAGCTCGACGTATAGCGGACCGGCTGCGGGCCGCGCAGCCTGCAGCCGGTCCACCGGCGCCGCTCACCGTCAGACGAACGACAGCGCGTCCGGGCCGAGGGGCGGTACCAGCCCCTCGGCCGCCGCGCGGGTCAGCAGTCCGCGGATCGCCGCGTAGCCGTTCTCACCGAGGTCCGCGGTGAACTCGTTGACGTACAGCCCGATGTGCTGGTCGGCCACGGCCGGGTCCATCTCCTGGGCGTGCTCCAGCACGTACGGCCGCGATGCCTCCGGGTCGTCCCAGGCCATCCGTACCGACGTGCGCACCGACTCGGCCAGTACCTTCAGCTTCTCGGCGCCCAGCGACCGCTTGGCGATGATCGCACCGAGCGGAATGGGCAGCCCGGTCGTCAACTCCCAGTGCTCGCCCATGTCGGCGAGGCTGTGCAGCCCGTAGTTCCGGTACGTGAACCTCGCCTCGTGAATGACGAGACCGGCGTCCACCTTCCCGTCCCGTACGGCGGGCATGATCTCGTCGAACGGCATGACGACGATCTCGCCGACGTCACCCGGGACGACCTCCGCCGCCCAGAGCCGGAACAGCAGATAGGCGGTGGAGCGCTCGCTCGGCACGGCGACGGTCTTCCCCGTCAGATCCGTACCCGGCTCCTTCGTCAGGACGAGTGGGCCGCAGCCGCGCCCCAGCGCCCCGCCGCAGGGCAGCAGTGCGTACTCCTCCAGAACCCACGGCAGCACCGCGTACGACACCTTCAGTACGTCCAGCTCGCCGCGCTCGGCCATGCCGTTGGTGAGGTCGATGTCGGCGAACGTGACATCGAGGGCGGGCGCGCCGGGGACCCGGCCGTGCGCCCAGGCGTCGAAGACGAACGTGTCGTTCGGGCAGGGCGAGAAGGCGATGCGCAGGGCGCCGCCGGCCGTGTCAGTGGTGTCGGTCATGGTGGGTGGTCCAGCCTTCCAGTACGGGGATGAGCTTCCCGAACGCCTCGGTGAGCGCGGCCAGCGCGTCGCCGATGCGCCAGGCGTCCCGGTCGCGCGGGCCGACGGCGTTCGAGACGGCCCGGATCTCCAGCACCGGTACACGCAGCCGCTCGGCGGCCTCGGCGACCCCGAAGCCCTCCATGGCCTCGGCGGCGGCGTGCGGGTGGGCGGTGCGCAGAGCGGCGGCGCGTTCCGCGCTGCCGGTCACGGTGGAGACGGTGAGGACCTCGCCGGTCAGCGCGCCGGTGGCCGCGGCCACGTCCCGTACCAGGGCGGGCGGCGGCACGAACCGCTCCCGTCCGAAGCCCAGGGCGGTGACGGGCACGAACCCGTCGGGGGTCTCGGCGCCCAGATCGGCGGCGACGATGCCGCTCGCCACGACGAGGGAGCCGACGGGGGCGCCGGGCGCGAACCCGCCGCCGATCCCGGCCGAGACGACCAGGCCGTACGGTCCCTCCCCGGCGTCGGCGCCCGGACCGGCCCCCGCCCCGGCCCCCGAGGCCAGGGCGAAGGCGGCCGTGGCGGCCGCGGAAGCCGGACCCGCGCCGCCCGCGACGACATCGAAGTCACCGGCGCGGTGCAGCTCGGCGCCGGGCACATAGAGGACCTGCGGCCTGTCCGTGAACGCACGCGTGACCGCGTCCCGTTCCACCGGGACAGCGGTCACGACAAGCACACGCACGGGGAGGGCCCTCCCGGGTCAGGAGGGGATCAGGCGGTCTTCTTGAGCTCGAAGTGCCAGATGCCGGTGAGCTTCTTGCCGTCGGTCTCGACGATGCTGATCTGCGTCTTGTTCGGGGTCTCGCCGGTCTGGCTGGAGAAGAAGGCGCTGCCCGGGATGGACCGGTAGGTCTTCTTGTACGGCTCCTGCTCGGCCTGCTGGCCGTTGATGAAGAGCGTCCAGCCCTTGTCCGCGATCTCCGGGTCGACGCCGAAGCGGACCTTGTCGTCCATCGCGACCTTGACGGACTTCTCCGCCTTCTTGTTCAAGCAGGTCTGGATCTGCGAGTCCTTGAGGGCATCGCCGTCGTTGTAGCAGGACGCCTCGGTGCTCACCGAGGTGTCGCCGACCGTCACGGTGGCGAGCGGCGTCGGCTTGTCGCAGGCGGACAGGACAAGGAGTCCCGCGGACACGGCACCAAGAGCGACGCCGATACGACGGCCCTTACCGGAGAAGAACGCAACGGTCATGGGCCGAAGGTTATCGGTCGCTCCCGCTCACGCCACGCGGGGGTGCGGCGAGCCGCGCCGCGCAGCGCTCAGCAGACCCCGTACGGAGGCTGCCGCACCAAGGGCGAGGATCCCCGCAGCGACCGACATCCCCAGTACGCCGTTGAGGGGGAGAGAGATGCCGATGGCGCCGCCGACCACCCAGGACACCTGCAGCAGTGTTTCGGACCGGGCGAACGCGGAGGTCCGTACCTCCTCGGGCACGTCGCGCTGGATCATCGCGTCCAGAGACAGCTTGGACAGAGCCTGGGTGAAGCCGGCCATCGCGCCGAGCGCGGCGACCATCAGGGTGGAGAAGAAGACCGCGGCGAGGACGGCGACGCCGAGGGCCAGCCCCAGCACCGAGGCGATGATCACCTCGGGGCCGCGGGTCCGGAGCCAGGAGCCCATGGCCGTCCCGAGCGCATTGCCGACACCGGCCGCGACACCGACGATGCCGAGCGAGACCGCGGCGCTCTGCCCGGCCAGCGGGTGCTCGCGCAGCAGGAACGCCAGGAAGAAGATCAGGAAGCCGGAGAGGGCGCGGTGCGCGGCGTTGGCCTGGAGCCCGTGCAGGACGGAAGGCCCGACGGTCCGCAGCCCGGGCCGCTTCTCCTTCTCCCCGGACCTCGCGGTGGTTTTCTTCCCGTCGGCCCTTTTTCCATTGGCCTTGGGCTGTTTGGTGAGGGCGGACGGCTGATGGCCGTGGAGCTCGACCAGCTGGGCCCGGCGCTCACCCTTCGACGAGTCGACCTTGCGCGGCAGTGTGAAGGCGAGCACGGTGCCGCCGATGAAGATCACGCACGCGCCGTACAGCGGCCAGCCGGGTCCGATGGTCTGCAGCCCGGCCCCGATCGGCGCCGCCACACCGGTGGCCAGGAGCCCGGCCAGGGTGACCCGGGAGTTCGCCTTCACCAGGGAGAAACCGGGTGGCAGCAGGCGTGGCACGACCGCGCTTCGGACGACCCCGTACGCCTTCGAGGAGACCAGGACGCCCAGCGCCGCCGGATACAGCTCCAGACCGCCCGTGGCGACCGCGCCCGACATGGTGAGTGCCAGCAGGGCCCGGGCCAGCATGGCGGCCGCCATCGCGGCGCGGCGGCCGTGCGGCAGGCGGTCCAGGAGCGGGCCGATGACGGGGGCGAGGAGGGTGAAGGGTGCCATGGTGATGGCGAGATAGAGAGCGACGCGCCCGCGGGCCTCGTCCGTCGGCACGGAGAAGAACACCGTCGAGGCGAGCGCGACCGTGATCATCACGTCGCCCGCGCCGTTCACGGCATGCAGCTCGATCAGTTTGCCGAGCCCGGATTCGCCGGCGCCGTGCGCGTGGGTCGCCTTGCGGATGCCTTTCGCCGTGCCGGTGAACGGCGCGTGCAGGGCATGACCGATCGTCCGGCCCGTCCTGCGGAGCGGGCCGGACCCGTCGTGCGACCTGGCGGAAGCCACCTCGTCATAGTGCCCCAGTCACATCGGTAACGAACCGAGAACGGTACGAGTCGCGATGAGTGCCGCCCTCTCGGGTCAGTCATGAAACCGCTGGCGGCCCGTCCCACGTGCGTCCCACGTGCGTCCCACGTGCGTTCCGCGTGCGTTCCACGTGCGCCCCGGGTCCGTCTCGTCGCCGTCCCCATGACCGAGCTGACACGGACACGGCAGTGGATACGGCCTTGTTTGGGACGGGCAGGTGGGCGGGGAGCGGCGGAGAGGGTAGCGTGCGTAGCGCGCCACCGGCGGTTGTTCTTGGCCGCGCGCCTCTCGGCGATCCCGCAGAATGGATAGCAGAAGGCGCGCCCGAGGCAGGCACAACGGGTGTGGACGTCGACGCGGCCCCCAGGTCCGCTCCGCCCGCAACCGTTATGGCCGTAATCGATGGATCTGCTGGCGCGCTCGTGAGACGGCGTATGGAGAGAAGCGAGACCTGTGAGTGCTGCTACGACGCGAAGCCGTACTGCCCGTACCCCTGCCCCCGACCGCCTGTGTGCCGAGGCGGTAGACCTCGCACGCTCGGCGGCCGAGGAGGCCGCCGCGCCAGGAGTGGTCGGTGAGCACGTGGGGCTGGTCTCCGAAGGGGACCGGGTCGTCACGCACTACTTCGAGTGCAAGGAACCCGGCTACCGGGGCTGGCGCTGGGCGGTGACGGTCGCCAGGGCCTCCCGCGCCAAGAACGTCACGCTCGACGAGGCGGTACTGCTGCCCGGGACGGATGCGCTGCTCGCGCCCGAGTGGGTGCCGTGGAGCGAGCGGCTGCGCCCCGGCGACATGGGACCCGGCGATCTGCTGCCCACCGAGGCGGAGGATCTCCGACTGGAGCCGGGATACACCGGTGAGGACGAGCCGCCGCCGAACTCGGTGGTCTCCGAGATGTCGGAGGAACTGGCCGATCTCGTCGACGCGGAGGACGCGGAGCTGACGACGCGCCCGGGGACGACGGACCGTGGCTCGATCGCGGCGGTCGCCGAAGCGCTCGGGATGCGTCGGGCACGGGTGCTGTCCCGCTACGGGCTGCATGCGGCGGCCGACCGGTGGGACGAGGCGTTCGGCGTGAAGACACCGATGGCGCAGGCGGCACCGGCGTCCTGCGACACGTGTGCCTTCCTGGTTCCGATCGCGGGATCGCTGCGGCAGGCGTTCGGGGTGTGTGCGAACGAGTTCAGCCCGGCCGACGGGCGGGTCGTCTCGCTGTCGTACGGGTGCGGCGGGCACTCGGAGGCCGCGGTGATGCCGAAGCCGCCGAAGCCGGCGCCGCATGCGTTGGACACGATGCAGGTGGACGAGTACCTGCTGCGCCCGGCGCGGGACAGCGGGTCGGTTCCGGCGGAGCCGGATGCGCCGTCGGAGGACCTGGGCCACTCCTGACGCTCCTGGCCGCTGGGGTCCGGGCCCGCGGATCGCTTGCGGCGCACGGCCGCCGGGTGACCGCTTTGTCCCCAATCGCCGGATGGGCTGGATCAAGCCTGTCCGGCGATTGGGGACAAAGCGTGGCGCACGGGCTCGGCGCACCGGCTTTCCGCTCGCGGTACCTTCGGGCGCACACTGGCGGCACGGGTGCACCCGCACCCCCCGCCGCACACGGGTAACGCGTCACCGGACAGAGCGGAGTCAGAGCGTGAGCATGAATGCGACCGAGGGGGCCGATCCGTTCGGGACGGCGCGGCTGCGGCGCGGGGTGCTCGACGCCTGGGGCGCCGGTCCCGCCCGGTTCCGGGAGGACGCCAACGCCGAGGAGGACCTCGCGCTCGGCGGCTACCGTGACCGTCTCGTCGTCGAGCTCGCCCAGAACGCCGCCGACGCCGCCGCCCGCGCCGGCGTTCCCGGCCGCCTCCGTCTCACCCTGCACCCCGGCGACGCCGGGAACACCGTCCTCGCCGCCGCCAATACCGGCGCCCCCCTCGACGCCATCGGCGTCGAATCGCTCAGCACGCTCCGTGCCTCCGCCAAGCGCGAGGGCCACGAGTCCGCCGTCGGCAGGTTCGGTGTCGGCTTCGCCGCCGTGCTCGCGGTCAGTGACGAGCCCGCCGTCGTCGGCCGGCACGGTGGGGTCCGCTGGTCCCTCGCCGAGGCCCGTGACCTCGCCCGGCAGGCCGCTGTCGGCAGCCCCGGTCTCGGTGACGAACTCCGCCGCCGCGACGGTCACGTACCGCTGCTCCGGCTCCCGCTGCCCGCCGAGGGCACCGCACCGGACGGGTACGACACGGTCGTCGTGCTGCCGCTGCGCGACGGTGTCGCCGAGGACCTCGTCGGCCGGCTGCTCGCCGCCGTCGACGACGCGCTGCTCCTGACGCTGCCCGGCCTCGATGAGATCGTCATCGACACCCCCGACGGGGTACGGACGTTGCACCGCTCCCAGCACGGCCCGTACACGCACGTCGACGACTCCGTGCACGGCAGGAACCGCTGGCGCACGGTCGCGCAGCACGGTCCGATCGAGCCGGCCCTGCTCGCCGACCGCCCGCTGGAGGAACGGCTGCGCCCGCACTGGTCGGTGACCTGGGCGGTGCCCGTGGACATCGACGGGGCGCCGGTCTACCCCCGTACCGCTCCCGTCGTCCACGCCCCGACGCCCACCGACGAACCCCTCGGCGTGCCCGCCCTGCTCATCGCGTCGCTGCCGCTCGACACCACCCGCCGCCACCCCGCGCCCGGCCCGCTCACCGACTTCCTGGTGCAGCGCGCCGCCGACGCGTACGCCGAACTCCTCGCGGACTGGCATCCGGTGAGCGTCGGCACGATCGACCTGGTGCCCGGCCCGCTCGGCAAGGGCGAACTGGACGGCGCGCTGCGCGGCGCGATCCTGGAACGGCTGCCGCGCGTCGCGTTCCTGGAGCCCGCGGCCCCGCGCGACGCCGCCGCCGAACCGGACCGGTGGGACGTCTGGGACGCGGAGTCGGAGAGCGCCCGCGAGGCCACCACCGCACTGCGGCCCATCGAGGCCGAAGTGCTGGAGGGGGTCGGCGCCGAGACCGTCCAGGTGCTTGCCGAGGTGCTGCCGTGCCTGCTGCCCGCGGGACTTGAGCGTCGCAGCGAACTGCGCACGCTCGGGGTGGCCAGGGTGCCGCTGACCGAGGCCATCGACCGGCTCGCCGGTCTGGAGCGCGATCCCGACTGGTGGCGGCGGCTGTACGACAGCCTGTCCGGCATCGACCCGGACCGGCTCTCCGGACTGCCGGTGCCGCTGGCCGGGACGGTGGATCCGGCGACCGGCGGGCCCGACGGCCCCGCGGCCCCGCGCACCACGATCGGGCCCCGTCAGGTCCTGCTGCCGCTGCCCGACGCGCTCACCGGCTCCGTCCTCGGCCGGCTGGCCCGGCTCGGGCTGAAGGTCGCACATCCGGACGCCGCCCATCCGCTCCTGGAGAAGCTGGGCGCCCTGCCCGCCACCCCGCGCGCCGTGCTGACGACCCCGCAGGTGCGCACGGCCGTCGCCGGTTCGATGGACGCGGGCGAGGTGTGGGACGAGGACGCGCTGGACGTCGAAGAGCTCGCGGAGACCGTCCTCACGCTCGTCCGGGACGCCGATCTGTCGCCCGGTGACGAACCCTGGCTCGGCGCCCTGGCGCTCCCGGACGAGGACGGCGAGCCCGCGCCGGCCGGTGAACTCGTGCTGCCGGGAAGCCCGTTCGCGCAGATCATGCGCGACGGCGAACTCGCCCTCTGCGACGAGGAACTGGCCGACCGCTGGGGCGAACAGCCGCTGACCGCCTGCGGGGTGCTGGCCACCTTCACGCTCGTCCGTGCCACCGATGTCGTCCTCGACCCGGACGAACTGGAGCCGCGCGAAGGTGACTTCGCCGAACCCGACGACGCGGGGCTGCTCGACGCCGTCGACGTGTGGTGCGAGGACATCCTCGACCAGCTGCCGGACACCCCTGTGCCGCCGGTCGCCACCGAACTCGTCGCCGTCCGCGACCTCGACCTCGTCGACGACGACGCCTGGCCGCAGGCGCTCGCCCTGCTCTCCCGGCCGCCGCTGCGCGACGCACTGACGCAGCCGGTGCGGGTGCTGCTCCCGGACGGCACGACCCGGTCCGTGCGCCCGTACACCGCCTGGTGGCTGCGCGACCACCCGGTGCTCGGCGGCCGCCGCCCGGCGGGGCTGCGGGCTGCGGGCGGCGACCCGCGGCTGTCCGGACTGTACGACTCCGCCGACGCGACCGGCTTCGACGACGTCCAGGTGCTGCGTGCCCTCGGCGTCCGGACGTCCGTCGCGGCGCTCCTGGACGAGCCGGGCGGTGCGGCCGAACTTCTCGGCCGGCTCGCGGACGAGGGCCGCCCGGTCGGCTCCGTACAACTCCACGCGCTGTACACGGCCCTGGCCGATCTCGACCCCGAACACGTCACGCTGCCCGACGAACTGCGGGCCGTGGTCGACGGCGAGGTGCGGGTCGTCGACGCGGCGGACGCGGTGATCGCGGACGCCCCCGATCTGCTGCCGCTGACGGACAGTCTTCCGCTGCTGCCGGTGGCCCCGGCGCGCGCCGCCGAACTGGCCGAGCTGTTCCAGGTGCGGCGGCTCGGCGAGACGGTCGAGGCGCAGGTGACGACGGAGGGCGAGGAACACCAGGTGCCGGAGCCGGTACGGATCCTGCTCGGTGCCGGGACCCCGGACACGTACATCGAACACGGCGAACTCCGCGCGGGCGGCGTCGAACTGGACTGGCGCCGCACCCCGGACGGGGTCGTCCACGCGTCGACGCTGGAGGGCGTCGCGGCCGGCCTGGCGTGGGCGGCGGGGCAGTGGCCGCGCCGCTTCGAGGTCGCCGCGCTGCTGGAGGACCCGTCGCGTACGGAGGAAATGGCCCGCGACCGCTGGTTCGACTGACGGCACAGGCCTCCTTGCCAGGGCCTGGTCATGTATACGTAAAGAATCTCTACAGCCGTACAACCGTTCACCCGTCCCATTGATCTCGTCTGTGAAGCCACCAGGCTTCACAGACGATCTTGGGCCCCACGGGCGGACGACCTCCGTGGGCCCCCTTCTCCACATGGGGAATGAACATGCGTATACGTGCCACTGTGGCTGCCCTGACCGGCGCCCTGGCTCTCTCCGCCCTCGTCGTACCGTCTGCGGCCCAGGCCACCGACGTGCACCACTCGGCCCTCGCCGACGTCCTGCGTGCCGTGCACGCCACGTCCGGCACGAAGACCGGCGCGCGCTCCGTCGGCGCGGCCGAGACCGCCGGCGTCCCGCTCGACCTCACCTTCTCCAATCTGTCGGTGAACGGCGGCAAGCCGATCGTCGTGGGCACCACCAACACGAAGACCGTGCCGACCACGTTCACTGTGACGCACGCCGCCGACGTGGACATCTTCGCCGACGACTTCGCGCTCGATATAGAGCTCTACCGCGGTTCGTTCGACGAGCCGACGAACTTCCTCTACGGCGACGTGGCCCCCACGTGCCAGGCCGTCTCCTCGACGGTCGCCACCTGCAAGGGGCAGATCGACGTCTGGCCGCAGATCGACTTCATCGGCAACGCGGACGCCACGACGTGGAAGGCGGACGGCTTCGCCGTCGACTTCAACGGCCAGGACCCGTCCGACCCCAATTTCGACCCGAGCCTGATCGACTACGCGCTGCAGGACGGCCTGGGCACCACCAAGCTCCAACGCTTCTCGAAGCTGACCGTCAACGCCGCCCCGGAGCCCGTCAAGAAGGGCAAGACCATCACGGTCACCGGCAAGCTGACGCGCGCCAACTGGGACGACTTCGCCTACCACGGCTACACCGTCCAGCCGGTGAAGCTGCAGTTCCGTAAGAAGACCAGCACCGCCTACACCACGGTGAAGACGATCAAGTCGAGCAGCACCGGTGCCCTGAAGACCACGGTCACGGCCTCGGTCGACGGCTACTGGCGCTACAGCTTCGCCGGTACGTCCACCACCCCGGCCGTCACCACCGCCGGTGACTTCGTCGACGTGCAGTAGTCACAGCAGTAGTTCCACCAGCGGTTCCACCCGGGCAGCGGGATCTCCGAGCGAGGTCCCGCTGTCCGGCGGACCCACCGACTCATCGGGTCCCGCTGTCCGGCGGACCCACCGACTCATCGGGTCCCGCCGAGGCCGGAGCCATCGGAGCCACTGCCTGCGGGGCCCCTTTCTCCACTGGGGACACTTATGCGTATGCGTGCCACCGTTGCCGCAGTATCGGGCGCTCTGGCTCTCTCCGCCCTCGCCGGGCCGGCCGCGCACGCGGCAACGGCGAATCCCGTCATCTCCAAGGTCACCGTCAACGGCGGCAAGAACATCGTCCTGGGGACGACGGTGCCGAAGACGGTCACCGTCTTGGTCACTGCCTCGCACGCCTCCGGCATTGCCGGCGGCTGGCTGATCCTCTGGCACGGGACGAGCCTGGAAAAGGGCATGGACGGCGCGCTGGTGCCGACGCAGGACGCGACCTGCAAGGACGCGAGCGCCACCACCGCCACCTGCTCGCTCACCGTCACGGTCGACCCGAGGGCCGACCTGACCAAGAACGCGCTGGCCGGCTCCTGGCACATCCTCGCGGGCGTCGAGGCCAAGGACGGCTCCAGCACGTCCTACGACTCCTACGCCACGACTCATGTGCAGCGGCTGTCGAAGCTGACGGTCAACGCGGCCCCGGAGCCCGTCAAGAAGGGCAGGACCATCACGGTCACCGGCAAGCTGACGCGCGCCAACTGGGAGACGCACGCCTACGCCGGCTACACCGTCCAGCCGGTGAAGCTGCAGTTCCGTAAGAAGACCAGCACCGCCTACACCACGGTGAAGACGATCAAGTCGAGCAGCACCGGTGCCCTGAAGACCACGGTCACGGCCTCGGTCGACGGCTACTGGCGCTACAGCTTCGCCGGTACGTCCACCACCCCGGCCGTCACCACCGCCGGTGACTTCGTCGACGTGCGGTAACAGCTATACCGGGAAGCGGCGACTGACCAGGCGCCAGGTGAACTCCAGGGCAGTCGCCGCCACCACCGCCATCCCCACCGCCGCCCACGGCATGACCGAGCCCACCAGCTTCAGCGCGAAGAACTCCTGCAGCCACGGCACTGTCAGCACGATCAGGAATGCCGCGCCCATCGCCGCGACCAGGATGATCCGCCACCAGGTGTAGGGGCGGGCGATGATCGCGAGGACCCACATCGAGACCAGGAAGAGCGTGAGCGTCGCCGCGCTGGTCTCCGCGTTCAGCGCACCCGGACCCGTGTAGTAGTGCCGGGCGATCAGATACGTCACGAACGTGGCGATGGCCGCGATGACGCCGGACGGGGCCGAGTACCGCATGACTCTGCGGACGAAGTGCGGCTGAGCCCGCTCCTTGTTGGGCGCGAGGGCCAGGAAGAACGCCGGGATGCCGATCGTCAGCGTCGACAGCAGGGTCAGATGCCGGGGCAGGAACGGGTACTCGACCTGGAAGCAGACCACCAGGATCGCCAGCAGCACCGAGTAGACGGTCTTCGTCAGGAACAGGGTGGCGACCCGGGTGATGTTGCCGATGACCCGGCGGCCCTCGGCGACCACCGACGGCAGGGTCGCGAAGCTGTTGTTGAGGAGCACGATCTGCGCCACCGCGCGCGTCGCCTCCGAGCCGGAGCCCATCGAGACCCCGATGTCGGCGTCCTTGAGCGCCAGCACGTCGTTGACCCCGTCGCCCGTCATCGCGACCGTGTGGCCGCGGGACTGGAGCGCGGCGACCATCTCCCGCTTCTGCTGCGGGGTGACCCGGCCGAAGACTGCGTTCTCCTCCATGGCCGTGGCCATGTCGTCCGGGTCCGTGGGCAGCCGGCGCGCGTCCAGGGTGCGTTCGGCGCCGGGCAGGCCGAGTTTGCTCGCGACTGCGCCGACCGAGACGGCGTTGTCCCCGGAGATGACCTTCGCGGCGACCCGCTGGTCGGCGAAGTAGCGCAGTGTCTGCCCGGCGTCCGGCCGCAGCCGCTGCTCCAGGACGATCAGCGCAGCCGGTTCGGCCCCGGCGGCGCTCTGCGGTCCTTCCAGCTCCCCCTGGGCTTGGGCCAGCAGCAGGACCCGCAGTCCCTGCTGGTTGAGCTGCTCGATCTCGCCGAGCGCCGGGTCGTGGCCCGGCAGCAGCACATCGGGTGCGCCGAGCAGCCAGCTCGACGCCCTTCCGCCGCCCTCGTCGAACGCGGCGCCGCTGTACTTGCGCGCCGAGGAGAACGGCAGCGCCTCCGTGCAGCGCCACGCCTCGCCGTTCGGGGACGGGTACGCGTCGATGATCGCCTGCAGGCTCGCATTGGGCCGCGGGTCGGACGCGCCGAGGTTGGCCAGCACCTGGCGTATGTACGGGTCGTCCGCACCGCCCAGTGCCCGCACCTCGGTGACGTCCATCCCGCCCTCGGTGAGCGTGCCGGTCTTGTCGAGGCAGACGACGTCGACCCGGGCGAGGCCCTCGATGGCGGGCAGCTCCTGCACCAGGCACTGCTTGCGGCCGAGCCGCACGACGCCGATCGCGAAGGCGACCGAGGTGAGCAGGACCAGGCCCTCCGGGATCATCGGGACGATGCCGCCGACGGTCCGGGCGATGGAGTCCTTGATGTTGCTGCTCTTGACGACGAGCTGGCTGATGATCAGGCCGATCGCGGTCGGCACCATCATCCAGGTGACGTACTTGAGGATCGTGCTGATCCCGCTGCGCAGCTCGGACTGGACGAGCGTGAAGCGGGAGGCCTCCTCGGCGAGCTGCGCGGCGTAGGCCTCGCGGCCGACTTTGGTGGCGGAGAACGCGCCGCCGCCCGCGACGACGAAGCTGCCGGACATCACCGGGTCGCCGGCCTGCTTCAGTACGGGGTCGGCCTCGCCGGTGAGCAGTGATTCGTCGATCTCCAGGTTGTCGGCCTCGGCGACCGTGCCGTCCACGACGACCTTGTCGCCGGGTCCGAGCTCGACCAGATCGCCGAGGACGAGCTCGGAGGTGGATATCTCGGCCGCGACCCCGTCGCGCCGGACCGTGGGTTTCGCCTCGCCGATGAGGGCGAGGCCGTCCAGGGTCTTCTTGGCACGCCACTCCTGGACGATGCCGATGCCCGTGTTGGCGATGATCACGTAGCCGAAGAGGCTGTCCTGGAGCGGCGCGACGAACAGCATGACCAGCCAGAGCACGCCGATGATCAGGTTGAACCGGGTGAGGACGTTGGCGCGGACGATCTCGCCGATGGAGCGGGACGAGCGGACGGGTACGTCGTTGACCTCGCCCCGGGCGATCCGCTCGGCCACCTCGGCGGCGGTCAGCCCGCTGGTGCGCACGGCCGGGGCCGGCAGCTCCACCGGGTGGACCGGGTCGAGTTCGGAACCGGCGTCGATGGGGGCCGGCCGGGGCCGGCGGGGTTCCTGCTTCCCGGAGGAGTCGAGTGCCCGCTGCGTCATGGTTCCGACGGTACGGGCGGAACGCCCGATTCACCCGCCGGGGATCCGAAGATCGGACCGGAGGAGGAGGGGGTGCGGTCCGGGGCGTCAGGGAAGTCGGGGGTTGTCCCTGACTTTCGTCATGATTGCGCGGCAGGAACGTGCGGCGGTGGCTTGACCGGCGGCTTGCGCCGGTGGCGTCAGTGGCTGCTGTCGGCCGTTCCGGCCTTGGTGGCGGCTGCCCGCTTGAGTGCCGCGTCGCGCCCCCGCACGTACCAGATGCCGATCAGCCCGAGTCCCGCACCGGCCAGGCACGTCCACACCCACCAGGTGTGCCCGTGGTCGTCGAACCAGCCGTAGAACGGGAGCTGGACGAGGAAGAGGACGAACCAGAGGATCGTTCCGCCGGTGATGGTGGCGACGACGGGCCCCTCCAGGGGCTCGGGTGCCTCGTGTGTCGGTGTCCACTTCGCCATGGGGTCAGTGTATGCGGCTCGTATGTAAAGCCCGTCGGGCCAGTCGGGCCAAGGGTCTACGCGCGGAGATAGCGATCTTCGCCTTATGTATTCATACTGAATCCGCTTACGGCTGTCTCGATTTATTCGTGCAAAAGTCCAAAGCTGATCACTTTTCTCCCCCCTCTCTACGCACGACTGAGGTCATACATGTCCCCCTCGGCCACCGCTTCGGTCGACTCCAGGCAGCCCATAGCTCCACAGCCGCACGGCGGCCTGGACCGTTTCTTCAAGATCTCCGAGCGGGGGTCGTCGGTCGCGCGCGAGGTCCGCGGCGGATTCGCCACGTTCTTCGCGATGGCGTACATCATCGTGCTGAACCCGATCATCCTCGGCAGCGCGAAGGACATGTACGGGCACCAGCTCGACGGCGGCCAGCTGGTCACCGCCACCGTGCTGACCGCCGCGTTCTCCACGCTGCTGATGGGCGTCATCGGCAATGTGCCGATCGCGCTGGCCGCCGGTCTCGGCGTCAACACCGTCGTCGCCCTGCAGCTCGCCCCCCGGATGAGCTGGCCGGACGCGATGGGCATGGTCGTCCTCGCGGGCATCGTCGTCATGCTGCTCGTCGCGACCGGGTTGCGTGAACGCGTGATGAACGCGGCACCGAAGTCGCTCCGCAAGGGCATCGCGATCGGTATCGGCCTCTTCATCCTGCTGATCGGGCTGGTCGACTCCGGCTTCGTCTCCCGCATCCCGGACGCCGCGCACACCACCGTGCCGCTTCAGCTCGGCAGCGACGGCCACCTCAATGGCTGGCCGGTCCTGGTCTTCATCCTCGGCGCGCTGCTCACTCTCGCGCTGATCGTCCGCAAGGTGCCGGGCGCGATCCTGATCTCGATCGTCGCGATGACGATCGTCGCGCTGGTCATCGACGCTATCGCCGATCTGCCGGGTGAGGCGTGGGGCCTGACCGTCCCGCAGTGGCCGGGCAACCCGGTCGCCACCCCCGACTTCGGGCTGATCGGCAAGGTCAGTCTGTTCGGCGGCTTCGACAAGGTCGGTGCGCTCACCGGCATTCTGTTCGTCTTCACCGTGCTGCTGTCCTGCTTCTTCGACGCGATGGGCACCATCCTCGGTGTCGGCGACGAGGCCAAGCTGATGGACAAGGACGGCAACCTCCCCGGTATCAACAAGGTGCTGTTCGTGGACGGCATCGCGGTCGCCGCGGGCGGTGCGAGCTCCTCCTCCGCCAGTACCTGCTTCGTGGAGTCCACTGCGGGCGTCGGAGAGGGTGCCCGCACCGGCTTCGCGAGCGTGGTGACGGGTCTGCTGTTCACGGTGGCGCTGTTCCTGACGCCGCTGGCGACCATGGTTCCGTCGCAGGCGGCCACCCCGGCGCTGCTGGCGGTCGGCTTCCTGATCATCGCGGGGTCGGTGCGGGACATCGACTGGAGCGACTACACGCTCGCGATCCCGGCCTTCCTGGCCATGGTGATGATGCCGTTCACCTACTCGATCACCAACGGCATCGGCATCGGCTTCATCGCCTTCTCCGTGCTGCGGGTGGCGGCCGGTCGCCGGCGCGAGGTGCCGGTGGCCATGTACGTCGTGTCGGCGGTCTTCGTCTTCTACTACGCGATGCCGGCCCTCGGCCTGACGTCGTAACCCCTCACTCGTCACCCCTGCGGGGCGGATGGCCGGGCGCTTCGATTCACCCGGTCGTCCGCCCCGTAGAACTTTTCCGTCTCCTCGACGGCCGTTTTGAAGCGCTCGTCGAAATCGTCCCGGATGAGCGTCCTGACGACATAGTCCTGGACGCTCATTCCGCGTCTGGCGGCGTGCTGCCGGAGCCGGTCGAGCAGCTCACCGTCCATCCGCAGGCTGAGCACTGTCGATCCCATGGCAAGCAGGGATACGGCCTTTGAGGTCGTTTCGCGTCACTTTCCGGATCTGACTCACTCATTTGGGTGATCGATAGACCGCGCGTGTACCAGCCGAGTGGTCTTTAGGGTAGGTAATGAGTTACGCTAATAAACATGCCTGACCTGATCCACGACAGCGACAGTGCCGCCGCCGTGAGCTCCCTTCGTTCCGCCGTGATGCTGCTGGGCCGGCGCCTCAAACACCAGCGCGTCGACGAGTCGCTGAGCCCCACCGAGATGTCGGTGCTCGGCACACTCGCCCGCTGCGGTTCCGCCACCCCCGGTGAGCTGGCCCGCAAGGAGCATGTGCAGCCTCCGTCGATGACCCGCATCGTCGCGCTGCTCGAAGCCAAGGGACTGGTCAGACTGGAACCGCACCCCGATGACCGTCGCCAGAAGATGGTCAGCCAGACCGAGCAGGCCGAGGCCATGCTCGAGGAGAGCCGCTCCAAGCGGAATGCCTGGCTGGCCACCCTCGCCGAAGGCCTGGACGAGGACGAGTGGGAGACGCTGCGCAAGGCCGCACCCGTGCTGGAGAAGCTCGCCCACCTGTAGCGGTACGGGGGGTCCGCCGGGTCACAGTCGGCGCGCCGCCCGTACGGCCGCATCCCGTCGGTCCGCACGCAGCCCACGCCCGAGGAGGCGAACCCTTTTGAGTACGGGATCCGGAGCAGACTCCGCCCCCGCACCGACGTCCACCCACGAGAGCAAGCCCGGCGGGACCTTCTCGTCGCTGAAGATCCGCAACTACCGCCTGTTCGCCACGGGCGCCGTGATCTCCAACACCGGTACCTGGATGTCCCGCATCACGCAGGACTGGCTCGTTCTGAGCCTCACCGGGTCCGCCACCGCCGTCGGCATCACCACGGCCCTCCAGTTTCTTCCCATGCTGCTCTTCGGCCTGTACGGCGGCGTCATCGCCGACCGGCTCCCGAAGCGCAAGCTCCTCCTCGTCAGCCAGGCCGCGTTCGGCCTCTGCGGCCTCGCCCTCGCCGCCCTCACGCTCTCCGGCGTCGTCCAGGTGTGGCACGTCTACCTGATCGCCTTCCTGCTCGGCATGGTCACGGTCGTGGACAACCCGGCCCGCCAGTCCTTCGTCTCCGAGATGGTCGGTCCCGCCCAACTGCGCAACGCGGTCAGTCTGAATTCGGCCAACTTCCAGTCGGCCCGGCTGATCGGTCCCGCCGTCGCAGGTGTCCTGATCACGACGGTCGGCAGCGGCTGGGCCTTCATGTTCAACGGCCTGTCCTTCGCCGCCCCGCTCATCGGTCTGCTGCTGATGCGTACGAGCGAACTGCACAAGGCGGTCGTCGTGCCGCGCGCCAAGGGACAGCTGCGCGAGGGGCTGCGCTACGTCTCCGGCCGCCCCGAGCTGGTCTGGCCGATCGTCCTGGTCGGCTTCGTCGGCACGTTCGGCTTCAACTTCCCGATCTGGCTCACCGCCTTCGCGGACGAGATCTTCCACGGCGGCGCCGGGATGTACTCGTTCTTCAACATCCTCATGGCGGCCGGTTCGCTGGCCGGGGCCCTGCTCGCCGCCCGCCGCCGCTCCTCGCGGCTGCGGATGCTGGTGGCGGCGGGCACGGTGTTCGGTCTCCTGGAGATCATCGCGTCCCTGTCGCCGTCCGTCTGGCTCTTCGCGATCCTGCTGGTCCCGATCGGCATGATCGGCCTGACCACCAACATCAGTGCGAACACGAGCGTCCAGATGGCCGCCGACCCGGCCATGCGCGGCCGGGTGATGAGCCTGTACATGATGGTTTTCGCCGGGGGTACGCCGGTGGGCGCCCCGATCGTGGGCTGGATCAGCGACACGTACGGCGTCCGGACCGGCATGGCGGTCGGCGGCGCGTTCTCGATGTTCGCCGCACTCGGCGTCGGCTTCATGCTGGCCCGCGTCGGCGGCCTGCGCATCAAGGTCGACCTGCGGCCGGGTCACCCGCATGTGCGGTTCGTCCCCCGCGAACAGCTGGCGACGGCGGCCTGAGGACCGCTCGTACGCGACACGGCACGACCCCGACCGGTGGACACCGGCCGGGGCCGTTTCGTATGGACAACGCGATATGCGCGGCGACCGGGACAGGCCGGTACGGTGCGACACTCGGCCCATGAGCCGCATGAGACTCTTCGTCGCCGCCCTGCCGCCCGACTCCGCCATCGCGGAGCTCCGCCGCGCCGTCGCCCCACTGCACACCCTTCCGGGCGCCGGTGGCCTGCGCTGGACCGGCACCGACGCCTGGCACTTCACGCTCGCCTTCCTAGGGGTGGTCGACGACGGGCTGCTGCCCGATCTGTACGAGCGGCTGGAGCGCGCCGCCCACCGCACCGAGCGGTTCCCGCTGCGTATCCACCGCGGCGGCCGATTCGACGGCCATGTGCTGTGGGCCGGGGCCTCGGGCGGCCTCGACACGCTGAGGCTCCTCGCCGAGCGAGCCGACGCGGCGGCCCGCCGCGCCGGCGTCCCGATGGACGAGCACCGCCGCTACACCCCGCACCTGACCCTCGCCCGCAGTCGCACCGAGGCGGACCTGCACCCCTATCTGGAGGCCCTGGACACCTTCGAGGGCACACCGTGGGAGGTCGGCGAGATCGCTCTCGTACGCAGCAATCTGCCGATCGCCGGGGTGCCGGGGGAGCAGCCGCGGTACGAGGTGGTGGCCTCCTGGCCGCTGGGGCACTGAGCGGTGCGGTTACGCTCGACGGGTGGACCCGAAGACCAGAAACCGCATCATGGCCGCCGTGCTCGTACTGATGTTCGCCATTGTCGCCGTGACAGCCGCGGTCGGAGGCTGAGACGCTGACACCGGCTCCCGTCAGGCGAGCGCCAGGGCCCGAGCCGTCTCCTTCACGAACGCCTCGGGGTTGTCCAGCATGATGTTGTGCTCGCACTCCGGGACAGGTACGACCCGCACCCCGCCCGCGACCAGACCGTCCTCGTCGGGCAGCGGCCCGTCGCCCTCCGGCCGCAGGTATGTGCGCGGAATCTTCAGCTCCAGCAGCTGCTCGCGCATGGTGGGCGTCGTTGCGCGCGCCAGCTGCACGGCGCTGCGGTGCAGCGCCTCCGGGCCCGAGAGCCGCATCGTCGACCACCAGTGGGGTCCCACCCGGTCGCGCACTTCGTGCATGCCCTGATCGAGGAACTCCTCCTCCGTGTACGCGGCGATGCCGCTGCTGCCGGGCCGCTGCCGCCCGGGTGCGACCGGGTCGAGGTTGGCGTCGATCAGGACGAGCCGCGCCACCAGCTCCGGGTGGCGTGCCGCGAGCACGATGGCCACCGAGCCGCCCATGCTGTGCGCGATCACGTCCGTGGCGTACGCATCGGCGGTCCTGAGCGCGACGGCGATCGCGTCGGCGTGCGCTTCGAGCGTGTAGTCGAAATCCGTGGGCCGGTCGCTGATGCCGAAACCGAGCATGTCCATGAGCAGTGAACGGCTGCCGGCGAGGAGCGGATGGACGGCGCTCACGGTGAAGTACGGGCCGGACGAGGCGCCGAGCCCATGCAGATAGACGCGGGTCCGTGTGCCGCTGCCGGGGATCTCCACCCACCGGATGCGCGCGCCGCCCGCTGTCACCTGTGCGTTCTTCATGTCTCCCGCTCCCCTCCGGCCATGAAATTATCGGCGAGACCATATATCGGTGCCGATGTATAACGCGAGGAGGGAGGATGCTCAGATGCTGGAACTGGCCATCCTGGGATTTCTTCCTCCGCCACCTGCAGGCACCCGCCGAGCAGGCGGACGTGCTGCGGCAGGCCGGCGTTCCTGCGGGAGCCGAGCAGTTTCTTCTACGACTACGGCTCGGGGGCGAGCGCCCGCTCGGCGCGGAGGCCTTCGACGACCCGTTCCGACGAGGCGTCCTCACGCTCGCCCGCGTGGCGAGCGAGGCGGAACTGGGCTGGCCGGCAACGACGCTGAAGGATCTCGAAACCCGCTGAGACCGCCCGATGGGCCCTTGCTTCGAGCGGACTCGAAGGCGTTGGCTTGGTGCCCATGAAGTACACGCAGCTCGGACGCACCGGACTTGAGGTCAGCCGACTCGTCCTCGGCACCATGAACTTCGGTCCGCAGACCAATGAGGCCGACAGCCACGCGATCATGGACGCCGCGCTGGACGCGGGCGTCAACTTTTTCGACACTGCCAATCAGCCCTTGAGGGTGCCACCCGTTGGAACGGATGACACCCCCTGCCTGCGAGTCGTTCCTCGACTACCAGGCGAACGCTTCCGGTGACGGCCCCGGTCCCGGGAAGATCTCGTCGAGCCCGGTGAGCACTTCCTCGCTCAGCTCCAACTCGACGGCCCGCAACGCGCTTTCGAGCTGCTCCTTCGTCCTCGGTCCGACGATCGGCCCGGTCACACCCGGCCGCGTGAGCAGCCACGCGAGCGCGGCCTCGCCCGGCTCCAGACCGTGCTTGTCGAGCAGGTTCTCGTACGCCTGGACCTGCTCGCGCACCTCGGTGTTCTTCAGCGCCTCCGCCGACCGCCCGGCGGCCCGCCGCTTGCCCTCGGTCTCCTTCTTGATGACCCCGCCGAGCAGACCACCGTGCAGCGGCGACCACGGGATGACCCCGAGCCCGTACTCCTGCGCGGCCGGGATGACCTCCATCTCGGCGCGGCGCTCGGCCAGGTTGTAGAGGCACTGCTCGGTGACGAGCCCGACCATTCCCTTCCGGGCGGCGATCTCGTTCGCCTGCGCGATCTTGTACCCGGGGAAGTTCGACGACCCCGCGTACAGGATCTTCCCCTCCTTGATCAGTACGTCGATGGCCTGCCAGATCTCCTCGAACGGCGTCAGCCGGTCGATGTGGTGGAACTGGTAGACGTCGATGTAGTCCGTCTGCAGCCGCTTCAGCGACGCCTCGACGGCCCGCTTGATGTTGAGCGCGGACAACCGGTCATGATTCGGCCAGGGCTCGCCGTCGCCGGCCATCCCGCCGTACACCTTGGTGGCGAGAACGGTCTTGTCGCGGCGCTCACCGCCCTTCGCGAACCAGGTACCGATGATTTCCTCGGTGCGGCCCTTGTTCTCGCCCCACCCATACACATTCGCTGTGTCTACGAAGTTCAGACCTGCGTCGAGGGCGGCATCGAGAATGCCGTGACTGGTCGGTTCGTCGGTCTGCGGGCCGAAGTTCATCGTCCCCAGCACGAGTCGGCTGACCTTGAGTCCGGTACGTCCCAGCTGTGTGTACTTCATGGTGCACAAGCCAACTGCTTCGAGCTCACTCCAAGCAAGGGCTGGACGCTCGGTCGCTCCGGTTTATGCGACAGCGCGCATAGTCGCGAGTGTGCATAGACGGTCCGTCTGGTCCTCCGTACCGTCGTGTCATGGGTCCAACCAGGGCTGCTACCCAGGGGGTTACGGATGTCGGAACGTGCACGGCTCACCCGTCTTACCGGTAATGATCCCGACGAGTGCGGGCAGGGCGACTGTCCGAACGTCTACCGCACCGAGAAGGGGACGTTCGTGGTCCAGGGCGACGTCTTCGACGGCTTCACCCCGCCCAGCGGGGAAGGGCTGGTGGAGATCCCCGAAGAGATCCTGAGGGAGGCCGTTCGTGCTCTTGGCTGGTGAGGCGTGGCAGGCGAAGTTCCAGACCTTCCAGAAGGAGGCGTGGCGACTGGAGACACGGCCCGTCTACCGCGTGCCGCAGGAGGCGGAAGAGTTCGGCCGCTTCCTTTCCGGGGAGCGCTTTCCCGGCCCGTACGAGGACGACTGGACGGCGCTCATCCGTAAGCACCGGGAAGCAGGTGGGTCGATCGGGCGCGTGCACATCGTGACGCGTCCGCTCTCGGATTACCTGCGCTTCGAGTTCGAGCGGTACTACCGCCATCAGGCGTCCGTGGGGGAGGGCATCCGCATTCTCGACGTGACGGACCGGGAGAACCCCTTGCCGGATGTGGATGACTTCTGGATGTTCGACCGCTCCACGGTCGTCCTCATGAAGTACGAGGAGGACGGGACGCAGATCGAACGGGAGCTGCACGAGGGGGACGTGGCCCCCTTCCTCGAATACCAGCGCATCGCGATCGCGGAGTCTGTTCCCTTTCTGGAGTACGTGACTGCGTGACGTTCGAGCCCGAGCAGTTCGGCCAGTCCTCCCAGGAACTTGCCGCGATGCTGCGGAAGCTGCGTAAACAGGCCGGTCTCTCCGGGGACCGGCTTGCCGCGCGCTGCAACATGTCCCAGTCCAAGGTGAGCCGGATTGAGAACGGCAGGGTGCGCCCTTCCCTGGTGGACATAGAGCGCATCCATACGGCTCTCGACGCTCCGGCACCTCTGGTGGCGGAGGTATCGGCGCTGGCTCGTATTGCTGCCACGGAGTGGCAGGACGCGCGGGGGATGCGCCGGAAGGGGCTGGACAAGAAACAGCTTGAGTTGGCCGGTCTCGAATCGTCCTCTACTGAGTTCCGGTTCTTCCTGTTGTCGATGCTCACGGCACTGCTCTCGACGCCGGAGTACATCCGGGCCAGCCTTGCCCATATCTCCGGTGACCACGGCAAGGCGATGGCGAGGAAGCTGGAGCGGCAGGAGGTTCTCTACGACCGCACGAAGCGGGTTCACGTTCGTGCTCACTGAGCAATCCGTACGTTCTCCGTTCCTCCCAGCCGGCGCTATGGCCGTACAGATCGACCGGCTCGTTTCCCTGTCTCGCCTGCCGAATCTGCGTATCGGTGTTCTGCCCTTGGACACGAGATTTCCGGGGTGCCCGTTGAACACGTTCACGGTCTATGACGAACGGCTGGCCACGGTCGAGACGACGGCCGGTGTGATGGTCTTCCGAGACCCCCGGGATATCCGGATGTACCTCGATGAGTTCGCCGGGTACGACGAACGCGCTCTCTTCGGCGAAGACGCGCGCGAGCGGCTGAGCGAATGGGCCGCTGCCTTCCGTTCCTGATCTTTAGTCCAATGCGTGATTGAACCTCGAACCCACCCCGTGAGCGGGCAATGATTCCGTGCCATCGCTGAAGTGCGGGGAGGCATTCGAGATGAGCAGAACGAAGACGACCATGTCGAGTCCGGTGTACCTGTCCTTGCCCCTGAATCCGCCCGACCCTGCGCCGGGCTGCGGGGTGTGCACGGCTCTGGTCGCGCAGCATCAGGCGGCACGGGACCGGGGCGACCTGTCGGCGGCAACGGATGCGGACGTGGAGATCCGCAACCATCCGCACCGGACACGGGGGAACTGGTGAGCCGGTCGGTGCTGCGCTACGTGGAGCACCGGATCACTCAGCACCCGGAGACGGACGTGACGTTCGAAGCGGAGTGTCTGGCGTTTCCCTGCGGGTGGACGGCGTCCGCGTCGGCGGACGGTGCGGCCGTGGATGTGGAGTGCATGAGTCACACCGGCCGGACGGGGCATCAGAGCTTCCGTCGGGTATGCACATCGTTCGCCCTGGTGGCGCGAGCGGAGTGACCAGAACGCCCGGAGTACCGAGAGACGGCGAGCACGACTTTCGCGGTACACCGGAAGGAGAGCGGTCGAGCGACACGCGCCCCTATGTCGGCCTCTGTCGGCTTCCCCCGAGCCGGCAGGGGTCGGCATCGCTCGAACCTGCGTACGCGCCTCACAGGGCGCTGAGCGCCCCCGAAGAGTCCGGAGTGCAGCCCCCGTTGAGGAAGAAGCGCAGAGGCCCCCGGAGTGGAATCCAGGGGCCCGTCTGCATCTGGCTGTGCGCCTGTCTCAGAGCCTGTCGGGTGGCTGATCATGCGTGAAGCGTGACGGTCGTGATCTGCCCTCCGGGCATGGCGACGGCCCCGGAATGATCACGTGGTGTGTG
>NZ_JBEXID010000049.1:0-54700 GCF_040608395.1 Streptomyces sp. NPDC005181 | reverse complement strand
CGAATACGCCCAGTATGAGGACGCTCCTCCGCCTTGCGATGCACCGCATCTGACGCCGCGCGCTGATCCACCAGGGATTACGGGACAGCCCTTAGCGTCGCAACGAAGGGAGAAACCATGGGCCGGGACCACTGGCGCGTCGAGCGGACCAGATACTCGCCCTGGGGCGCGCTCGCCCTGGTATTGCTCACCGGCCTCGCCCTGGTGCGGAACGGTCCGGACCCCTCACCGGACCCGCCCCACCCGGTCGCCGCCTCGGCCGACCGTCATCAGGGCGCCTCCGCCGCCCCTCCGGCGGGCGCCGCCGTGAAGCCGCTGGCGTACGCCCCCGCCTCGCGCGTGGTCATCCCTGCGATCCGGGTCGATGCGCCGCTCGTCGATGTGAACCTGGAGCCGGACGGCTCGATCGGGACACCTCCTCCGCAGGATCCCCAGCTCGCGGGGTGGTACCGGGGCGGTGTCGCACCGGGCCGGCCGGGCACCTCGGTCCTCATCGGCCATGTCGACACCGTGGCGGGGCCCGCCGACTTCCACAGTCTCCGTTCGCTGGAGAAGGGCAACCGGATCGAGGTGCCCCGCCGCGACGACCGGGTCGCGGTTTTCGAGGTCTACGCGGTCGAGGTGTTCTCCCCGGCCGACTACCCCGGCGACCGGGTGTATCGGGACACGGGCCGGGCGGAACTGCGTCTCATCACCCACGGCGGCTCCACGACAGCCGACGACCACGACGGCGATGTCGTCGTCTTCGCCCGCCTGGTCGCTACCCGCTGATCGGAGGGCCGAGGAGCCGCCGCTCGCTCGACTGCGGTGCGGCACCGTGACCCGCCCGGGCCGGCTCCGGGCAGTCATGCGGACGACAGCAGCGGCGCCGGGCCGACGGCCGGCGGAGCAGCATTCTGCGCCCTGGCGGCCCCTGCGCATTTTTCATGACCAACTGCTCGCATGCCGGCTGTTCGTCCCCTCTCAACGACGCCGGATACGGGGGGCTTTGCACCCAATGGGGGAGCGCACCCAAGGTGACCGGCGGCTCCGGCCCCGGCTGCGGGGCAGCCCGGGCCGGGAATGGCGGCGGGAGCGGCTAACCTCACTGCCGTGACAGACCAGCAGCCTTCCCAGTTCGAACGTGGCACGGACGGTCCAAAAGTGATCGTCGCGGGCCTCGACGGGTCCGATTCCTCGATGCGCGCCGCCGCATACGCCGCCGGGCTCGCCCGCCGGCAGAACGCCCTGCTCGCCCTCGTCTATGTGCAGCCGGTGATGCCCGCGGGCGCCGCGCTCGGCGCACCGGTCGGCGATGCGACCGGCGAGATCGCGGAGAGTCTGGTGAGCGAGATCCGGGCGGCGACCGAACGACTGAAGGACATATGGGATGTGCGCTGGGAGTTCCACACCTTTCGCGGCGATCCGTACAACGGGCTGGTCACCGCGGCCGACGAGCTGAGGGCGGATGCCGTCGTGGTGGGCGCGTCGGAGTCGGCGGGGCACCGGTTCATCGGTTCGGTGGCGATCCGGCTGGTGAAGGCGGGGCGCTGGCCCGTCACCGTCGTTCCGTAACCGGCCGACGGCGTCGCGGCGGGCCCCGCCTTCCGTACCGTCAGGCGTTCTTCTCGATGGACTTCTGGAATTCCCGGGCCATCTGGTCCAGCCCCTTGGAGCGCCACTCGGTCCAGAACGGCTTCCACTCGCCGATCTTCTTGCGACCGCTGACGATGTCGTTGACCAGGTCTGTGGCCTCGGTCGACATGCGCCCGTAGTGCTCGGTGTACGCGTCGGAGTAGTGGCCCACCGTCGGGTTGGCGATGGCCGTCTCGATGAGCTTCTGCTCGACGGCGTATATCGCCTTGACATCCTCGGGGCCGTGGGTGCCGGGGAAGGCCGAGGGCAGCAGCGCGAACGGTGCGGTCGTCGCGGTCGCCAGTCCGCTGTAGAACCCCTCAACCTGCTGCTTCCCCTTCTTGGTGCGCTGCGGGAAGCCCTGCTCGTCAGCCCTGGCCCGCTCCGGGGACACGGCGCCCCTGATCGATCTGCACTCCTGCAACCCGTACCGGGAGCCGGACGGTTTCGCGTCCAGCGCCAATCTGTACGCGGAACTGATGCCGTACACCGACCGGCTCTGGCTGGGCGAGCTGTTCGACTACGAGGGGACCGATCCCGCTTACTGGCTGGTGGAGCTGTCCGGGATTCCGTTCGGGCTGATGGGCGAGATGCTGCAGGGTGGCGGCAACCCGCGGCGGGGCCCGGTCTTCGGAATGACGGCGCGCGCCCCGATGACCGATGTGCGGCCGATGTGGCGGGCCTTCGACGAACCAGGGCTGCCCGAAGCCGAGTTCACCGGACGGTGGGCGGACGAGCCTCCCGTGACCACCGGCCGGGACGATGTCCTCGCCTCCACCTGGAGGGGCCCCGGCGGGACGGTGACCGCGGTCGCGTCATGGGCGGCGGAACCGGTGGGGTGTGTCCTGACGGACGCCGACGGCCCGGTGGCGGCGTATGCGCCCGCGATCGAGGGTTTCCAGCCGGAACGCCACTTCGCAGCGGGTGCCGGTGACGCCGGGACGTGGCTGGCTGCTGTCCGTACGGCCGGCTTCTGTGCCCCGCTGACCTGACCGTCCTCGGCCGCGGCGGCCGAGGACGGTGCGGCCGAGGACGGTGCGGCCGAGGACGGTGCGGGGGGGCGCCGAACCGGGCCCCTGCACCCGTTCGGCGTCCGCCCGACCGTTCACCGCACCATTCGCCGCTCGGTGCGACCGCTCGTCGCACGCCTCGGTGCATCTGCTGTTCGTCTCGGCTCGAATGCGTTCGTATACGGCGCAGGCAGCGGCGAGGCGGCAGGGGCCTCCGCGGGGAAAGGCGTGCACGATGACCACGACGACGACCGATGAGCAGGCCCTCGCAACAGTGCAGCGCGAACACGGTCCCGCACTCCTTCACTTCCTGCTCGGTCTGACCTTCGGCGACCGGCAGCGGGCCGAGGACCTCCTCCAGGAGACGCTGGTACGGGCCTGGCAGCACCCGGAGGCGTTCGACGGTCCGTACGACTCGATGCGGCCCTGGCTCTTCACCGTGGCGCGGCGCCTCGCGATCGACGCGCGCAGGTCCCGGCAGGCCCGGCCGGCCGAGGTCGGCGACATCGCGCTGGAGAGCGCCCCGGGCCGGGAGGACACCACGGAGTCCACCGTCGCCGCGCTCGATGTGCGCGAGGCGGTGAGCACGCTCAGCCCCGAGCACCGTGCGGTGCTGGTCCAGATATATTTCCGCGGGCTGAGCGTGGGCGAGACGGCGCACGCGCTCGGCATTCCGGCGGGCACGGTCAAGTCCCGCTCGTACTACGCGCTGCGCCTGCTCTCCCGTAATCTGCCCGGCTACTCCCCGAGCAGGTCCTCCTCGCTGACCAGGCCGAGCAGGGCCGCGGCCTCCGCGACCTCCACGTAGTCGGCGACGCAGCCGTCGCACTCCCGCAGATGGCGGCAGACACCGCGGGTCTCCCGTGGCGTGAGTGCGTCGAGAACATAGGCGCCGAGCAACTGCCGCACATGCGGGCCCTCCCCGGGATCGGCGGTCATCGCAACCTCATGTCTGTGCTGTGACGGATCCGGTCCGACGGATCCTGTCCTTCTGGCCACGCGGGGCGCGCTCCCCCGGTTCAATGCTGCGTGTAGCCCGGTGCCGAGAAGAGAAAGAGGCGAGACGGGATGCGTCCGGAACGTACGGATGGAACCAGTGGGGGCGGGCTGCTGGTCCCGATGGCCTGGATGTACGCCGAGTACATCGCCGATGAGCTGCTGCGGACCGGCGATCTGATGGAGCCGTCGACGCTGGAGTACCGAGCAGGGCGCGATGCGCTCGCTCTGACCATTTTTCTCTCCGACGGAGGCGCGGTCGATGCCCTGCCCGCGACCCGGATGGACGAGCTGCGGCTGCTGACCGCGTACGGGACGGCGTGGCGCGGATGGGTCTGCGAGCGGCTCGACGCCATGTCGGCGGCTCCGGTCCCGGCATCGGACGGCGAGCGGGGCGGACCGGACCCCGATCTGGCGCTGGCCCGCGTCGCGTGGCGGTGGCTGGAGGAGACCGAGCTGCTCGCGGCCGACCTCGATGCGATCGGTCCGGCTCCGTGGGAGCCGGTCGGCGTCGAGGAGGACGAGGAGTGGCCACAGGAGACGGCCCAGGTGTGGACGCCGGCCTGGCAGCTGGGGCTGTCGCTGGGGCATCTGGCGATCCACCTGTACTGACCGCTGCCGACCTGGCGGATGCCGCCCGTGGCGGCGGTCACGAACCGTGCACCCCGGCGCGGTACTTGGGCAGCCGCACGGTGATCTTCATCCCTGCGCCGATCCCCGTCTCGATGACGAGCCCGTAGTCGTCGCCGTACACCTGGCGCAGCCGCTCGTCCACGTTGAGCAGCCCGATGCCGGTGGAGGTGCCGCCCTCGCCGCGCAGGATCTGCCGGAGCCGTTCGGGATCCATGCCGGTGCCGTCGTCCTCGATGACGACCTCTGCCTCCGAGCCCGCGTCCAGGGCGCTGATGGTGATGCGGATCGGGGTCTCCCCTGCTCGAACGGAGTCGAGAGCCCGGGGAAGGGCGACGGCGCCTTCGAGGCCGTGCTTGACCGCGTTCTCGACGAGCGGCTGGAGGCAGAGGAACGGCAGGGCGACGGGCAGCACTTCGGGGGCGACCTGCAGCGTGACCGAGAGCCGCTTGCCGAAGCGGGCCCGTACGAGCGCCAGATACTGGTCGATGGAGTGCAACTCGTCGGCGAGAGTGGTGAAATCGCCGTGGCTGCGGAACGAGTAGCGGGTGAAGTCGGCGAACTCCAGCAGCAGTTCGCGGGCCTGTTCGGGGTCGGTCCGGACGAATGAAGCAATGGCGGCAAGGGAGTTGAAGATGAAGTGCGGGGATATCTGGGCGCGCAGGGCCCTGATCTCGGCCTCGATGAGCTGGGTACGGGACCGGTCGAGTTCGGCGAGTTCCAGCTGTACACAGACCCAGCGGGCGACCTCTCCGGCCGCTCTGGCCAGCACCGCGGACTCACGCGGGGCGTAAGCGATCAGGGTGCCGAGAACCCGGTGGTCGACGGTCAGCGGCACGGCGACGGCCCAGCGGAGCGGGCAGTCGAGGTCGTCGCAGCCGCTGTGGAAGGCGGTGTCCCGGCCGCTGGCGAGGAGGCCCCGCACCTGGTCCATGACCTGCTTGCCGTGGTGGTCGCCCTCGCCGTCCCAGACGAGCACCCGGTCCCGGTCGGTGAGACAGAGCGCATCGGTGCCGAGCAGGGAGCGCAGCCTGCGGGCGGACTTGCGGGCGCTCTCCTCGGTGAGTCCTGCGCGCAGCGGGGGCGCGGCGAGCGAGGCGGTGTGCAGGGTCTCGAAGGTGGCGTGCTCGACGGGGGTGCCGACGTCGCTGGTACGGACGGGACGGGCAGTGCGGCGGCCGAGCAGAAAGCCGCCGCCGAACAGCAGGAGTACGAGCAGGACGAGCACGGCGTATCCGGCCCCGGTCATGGCTGTCCCCCGGTCATCGCGGCCCCCGGCGCATCGCGTGCCTCAGTCATCACGGCCCCCGGTCATCGGTGTCTTCCGGTCATCGGTGTCGTCCGGGCATCAGCGCTTCCGGCAGGTGGAAGCGCGTCATCGCGGCGTTCGTCCCGGGAGGGATGCGGCCGGGCGTGGCGAGCGACACCAGGACCATCGCGAGGAAGCCGACCGGCACCGACCAGACGGCGGGCCAGGCGAGCAGCGTGTGCGGCCATCCCGGCGGGCGCACCGCACCGCTGACGGTGATGGCGACGGACAGGAACGCCGAGCCGCCGCCGAGCAGCAGTCCGGCGATCGCGCCGGGCGGGGTGAGCCGCCGCCACCAGATGCCGAGCACGAGCAGCGGGCAGAACGACGACGCCGATACGGCGAACGCCATCCCCACCGAGTCGGCCACCGGTACCCGGCTGACCATCAGCGAACCGGCCAGCGGCACACACATGGCGAGGACGGTGGCCAGCCGGAAGTGCCGCACCCCGCGCGACGGCAGGACGTCCTGGGTGATGACTCCGGCGACGGCCATGGTGAGTCCGGAGGCGGTGGACAGGAACGCGGCGAACGCGCCGCCGGCGATGAGCGCGCCGAGCAGATCCCCGCCGAGCCCGCCGATGACCCGCTCGGGCAACAGCAGCACCGCCGCGTCCGCGTCTCCGCCGTGGATCAGCTCGGGGGCGTACACCCTGCCGAGCGCGCCGTACACGGGCGGCAGCAGATAGAACGTGCCGATGAGGGCGAGCACGACGACGGTGGTGCGGCGGGCGTCGCGGCCGTTGGGGCTGGTGTAGAAGCGGACGACGACATGCGGCAGCCCCATGGTGCCGAGGAACGTCGCGATGATCAGCCCGTACGTGGCGTACAGCGGATGGTCGGCGCGGAAGACGGACAGTTGCTCGTCGAAGGAGCTCCGGGGCCGCCCGCTGCCGTGCCAGGCCAGCACCAGGAAGATCGCGGGGACGAGGAGCGCGGTCAGCTTCAGCCAGTACTGGAAGACCTGGACGAAGGTGATGGACCGCATGCCGCCCGCGGCGACTGCTATCACGACGACCGACGCGACGAGCACATCGCCGAGCCAGCCGGGCGCCCCGGTCAGGATTTTCAGGGTGAGCCCTGCGCCCTGGAGCTGCGGTACGAGATAGAGCCAGCCCGCCCCGACGACGAGGACGCTCACCAGCCTGCGCACCTGTCGCGATTCGAGCCGCCCCTCGGCGAAGTCGGGCAGGGTGTACGCCCCCGAGCGGCGCAGCGGCGCGGCGACGAACACCAGCAGCAACAGATAGCCGGCGGTGTAGCCGACCGGGTACCAGAGCATGTCGGGGCCGTGCACGAGCACCAGGCCGGCGATGCCGAGGAAGGAGGCGGCGGAGAGGTATTCGCCGCTGATCGCTGCGGCGTTGAGCCGGGGCCGGACGGTGCGGGAGGCGACGTAGAAGTCCGAGGTGGTACGGGAGATGCGCAGCCCGAAACCGCCGACGAGGAGGGTGGTGAGAACGACGACGGCCACGGCCGCCACCGCGTACGTCCGGCTCACTGTGCGGGGCGGCCTTCCACGAGCCGGGCGAAGTCGCGCTCGTTGCGCTCGGCCCGCCGCACGTACCACCAGGCGATCAGGGTCAGCGGCGGATAGGCGGCGAAGCCGAGGACCGCCCATACGACGGCAGCGCTGTGCAGGGCTTCGAAGACCAGCGGGAGCGTACCGACGACCACGGCGAGGACACCGAAGGCGGTGAGTCCGGCGCGCAGCTGACTGCGCATCAGCGAGCGGACATAGGCGCCACCGAGCGCGGTCTGCTCGTCGATCTCCGACTGGGTGCGGTAGCGCGGCAGCGGGCGCACCCGCCGGGGCTCCCCCGTCACCACTTCGCGCCGGGGCGTCGACTCTGCGGACATGGGCCCGGAGTGTACGCAGCCGGGGGCGCCCTGGGAAGGGCTCGAACCCGGGTAGGCCCTGGTCAGCGGCCGGTCTGCCGCATCAGCAGGTCGCGCAGCGCACGGGTGTGGCGTCGGCTCACAGCGAGCTCCGCGGTGCCGATACGAACGCTCATGGTGCCTGCGTCGAGCCGCAGTTCGTCGATGCGGGCGAGAGAGACGAGATGACGGCGGTGGATGCGCACGAAGCCGCGCGAGCGCCAGCGCTCCTCAAGGGCGGTGAGGGGAATGCGGACGAGGTGGCTGCCGGTGGCGGTGTACAGCCGCGCGTAGTCGCCCTGCGCTTCGGCATACGCGATGTCGTCGATCGGGATGAACCGGATGACTCCGCCGAGTTCGACGGGTATCTGGTCGGCTGCGGTGTCGTGGACGGACGCGGAGTGGGCAGGCACGGAGCGGTCGCCGATTTGTTCGGCGGCGCGGCGGACGGCTTCGGAGAGCCGTTCGCGGCGCACGGGCTTGAGGACGTAGTCGACGGCCTTGAGGTCGAAGGCGTGGACGGCGAAGCCTTCGTGGGCGGTGACGAAGACGATGAGCGGGGGCGCGGCGAATCCGGCCAGCAGCTGGGCGACGTCGAGTCCGGTGAGGCCCGCCATGTGGATGTCGAGGAAGACGACGTCGATGGCGGAAGGGTCGTCGGGTCCCGCGTCGACGGCGCTGCCGATCCGGCGCAGCGCCTCGGTGGCCCCGGTGGCGCCCTCGGCGCTGCGGATGCGCGGATCGGCGCGCAGGAGGTAGAGCAGCTCCTCCAGGGCGGGTGCTTCGTCGTCGACGGCCAGTACGCGCAGCATGAGGCCGGAGTGTAGAGCGTGTGCGGTGGAGTTGGCTTGAGTGATTCGCGGACCGGTTCCGTACCAGATGGCATGCGCATCCCGGAACCCCATCGCAATGTCGGCGCCTATGCACTGGGCGTGCTCGGCGCTGCCGATGCCTTCCGCTTCGAGGAGCATCTGGCCCAATGTCCCCTGTGCACGGTCCGGGCGGCGGAGTTCGGTGCGGTGACTGCAGTGCTCGCGGAGCATGCGCGGCGGACTCCGCCGGGGGTGGATCCGGTGGTGCGGGCGGGTCCGGAGCTGATGCGGCGTGCGATGGGTGCGGTGGCGGACGCGCGGCGCAGGAGCCGCAGACGGCGGCTCGCGCTGGTGGCGGCGGCGGTGGTGGTGGTGGTCCTCGCGGTGGGCGGGCCGCTCGTGGTGGTCGGTGAGTCGGCCGGATCGGGCGGGCCGCCGGGGCAGGCACAGGTGCAGCGGTGGGCAGCGGCCGACCGGTCCACGGGGGTGGCGGCCGTGGTGACCACCGGGGCGAAGGAGTGGGGCACGGATATCGGCCTGGAGGTGTCGCGCGTGCCGGTGGCGGGGGTGTGCGCGCTGGTCGCGGTGGGGCGGGACGGCAGCGAGGAGACTGTCACCACCTGGTCGGTGACCGGCCCGGACGAGAAGCCCGTGTCGGTGCAGGGCGGGGCTGCGTCGGACCCGGCCGCCATCGACCGTTTCGAGATCCGTGCGGCGGACGGACGGCGGCTGCTGCAACTCACCCGCTGAGGTGCCGATCATGAGCGCGGCGGCGCGCTATTTGAGCAGCTTGGAGAGCCGGCGGTCGGCCAGCGGTTTTCCGCCGGTCTGGCAGGTCGGGCAGTACTGCAGCGACGAGTCGCTGAACGAGACCTCCCGGATGGTGTCCCTGCAGACCGGGCACGGTTCGCCGGCGCGGCCATGGACGCGGAGCCCGCTCTTCTTCTCCGCCTTCAGCTTTCCGGCCGCAACGCCGCTGGAGCGTGCCACGGCGTCGTGGAGCGTCGTGAGCAGCGCGGTGTACAGCCGGGTGGTCTCGTCGTCGGTGAGGCTCGCGGTCGGTTTGAACGGTGACATCCTCGCGGCGTGCAGGATCTCGTCGCTGTAGGCGTTGCCGATACCCGCGATCAGCGATTGGTCGCGCAGAGCGCCCTTGATCCGGCGGCGTTCCCCGGCGAGCAGCGCGGCGAACGCGTCTCGGTCGAAGGCGTCGTCGAGCGGGTCGGGCCCCAGGCGGACGATGCCGGGCACCTCGGCCGGGTCGCGCACCAGATATACGGCGAGGCGTTTGGTGGTGCCCGCCTCGGTGAGGTCGAAGCCGTCGCCACCGGTGAGTACGGCGCGCAGCGCCAGGGGTCCCTTGCCGGGGCGTGGCGGGGCGGCGGGGAAGCTGTCCTTCCAGTGCAGCCAGCCGGCCCGGGCGAGATGGGTGACCAGATGCAGCGGGCCGACGCCGATGTCCAGGAATTTGCCGTGCCGGGCGACGCCGGTGACGGTGTCGCCCTCCAGTGCGGTGAGCGGTGGGTCGTAGGTCTTGAGCACGCTGACGGCGAGCGGCAGGACGCGGGCGATCTCCTTGCCGACCAGGTTGTTGTCGAGAAAGACCCGCAGGGCCTCGACCTCCGGTAGTTCGGGCATGGTTCCCAGGGTGCCGCAGCCGGCGGGCCCGTGCCTACCGGAGTCCGTACACCCGCTCGGCGGTGGTCGCGAAGACCGCCTCCCGCTCGTCCTCGGCAAGGTCTTCGGTAAGGGTGCGGGCGGCGTCGACGACTTCCGCGTAACTCGCCGCGAGCCGGCAGACGGGCCAGTCGGAACCGAACATCAGCCGGTCGGGCCCGAACGCGTCGAGAACGGTGTCGGCGTACGGGCGGAGGTCGTCGACCGTCCACGAGCGCAGGTCGGCTTCGGTGACCAGGCCGGAGAGTTTGCACACGGTGTTCGGTCGGCCGGCCAGAGCCTGGAGATCGTCCGCCCAGGGGTGCAGGCTCCGGGTGGCGATGGGCGGCTTGCCGGCATGGTCTAGTACGAAGGTGAGTTCGGGCACCAGGGCGGCGGCCCTGACGGTGGCGGGCAGCTGACGGGGCTGGACGACCAGGTCGTAGACAAGTCCGGCGGCGGCCACGGCGGAGAGCCCGCGGCGGACGTCGGGGCGCAGCAGCCACTCGGGGTCGGGTTCGCCCTGGACCTGGTGGCGGATGGCGACGAGCCGGTCGCCGCCGGGGAGTTCGCGCAGTACGGCGAGCGTGTCGGCGATGTCGGGCGCGGTGAGGTCCGTCCAGCCGACGACGCCCGCGACGAGGTCGTTGCCGTCGGCGAGGGCGAGAAACTCGGGGGTCTCCTCGGGGACGGTGACGGTCTGGACGAGGACGGTGGCGTACACCCCCGCGGCGCGGGCCTCGGGCTCCAGGTCGGTGAGGGTGAAGGTGCGGGCGAGAGGGGCCAGTTCGTCCCCGGTTATCCACTCCTGATCGCGAACCGCCAGGTCCCACACGTGGTGGTGGGCGTCGACGATCCATTCCCGGCCGGTCATGTCACAGCTCCCAGGCGACGGGGAGACCGGCTGCGGCGCCGTCCGACGAGTAGTCGTGGGCGACATCGAGGAGCTCGTCCATCCGGGCCTGCCAGGCGACGTTGACGGGAAGCTGCTCCAGCTCGGCTAGGAGCCGGGCGTAGTCCGCGCAGTCGATGACATGGAAGAGGTCGGTGCCGCTGCGCCAGATCGTCCACGAGGTGGCGCCCGCCGCGCGGATCGCGGTGGTGAGCTCCGCGGGGACTTCGCGGTGCGCTGCCTCGTACTCCTCGATGCGGTCGGCGCGGACCTTGGTGTGCAGGGCGATCCTCATGATCAGCGTCCGTCCTCGGTGAGCGGGCCCTCGGAGAGCAGGCCCTCGGCGCGCAGGTCGTCCCAGAGGACGTCCGGGATCTCGCGGGAGAGCAGGTCGGCGGCGTCGTGCATCTCGTCGGGCGAGCGGGTGCCGACGAGCACCGTGGCGACGGCCGGGTGAGCGAGCGGGTAGCGCAGCGCTGCGGCGCGCAGCGGGACGCCGTGTGCCTCGGTGACGGCCTTGATACGCAGGGCCCGGTCGAGCAGGGCCGGCGGGGCGGCGGCGTAGTCGTAGGTCGCGCCGGGGCGCGGGTCGGCCAGCAGCCCGGAGTTGAAGACCCCGCCGACGACGACGCTGCGGCCGCGGGCGGCTGCTTCGGGCAGCAGCTCGGCCAGCGCGGACTGGTCGAGGAGGGTGTAGCGGCCGGCGCAGAGCACGGCGTCGACGTCGGTGTCGCGCAGGAAGCGGGTGAGCATCGCGGTCTGGTTCATGCCCGCGCCGATGGCGCCGACGACGCCTTCCGCGCGCAGCTTCTCCAGGGCCGGGTAGGCCGTGCGGAAGGCTGCCTCGGCGTGGTCGTCCGGGTCGTGCAGATAGACGAGGTCGATCCGGTCGAGGCCGAGCCGTTCGAGACTGTCCTCGATGCTGCGGCGTACGCCGTCGGCGCTGAAGTCCCAGCGGCGGCGGTGGGTGGCCCGTACGGCGAAGCCTTCGGAGAGACCGTCGGCCGCGGCCGGCTCGCCGTCCGGCAGGGGGTCGAGTACCCGTCCGACCTTGGTGGACACCACATACGCGTCACGGGGCCGGGGGCGCAGGACCTCACCGAGCCTGCGTTCGGAGAGACCGAGCCCGTAGTGCGGTGCCGTGTCGAAGTAGCGGACGCCCTTCTCCCAGGCGGCGTCCACGGCAGCGGCAGCCTGCGCGGGATCGACCTCGTGGAAGAGATTGCCGATGCCGGCCGCCCCGAAGGACAGCTCGGTCACCTCGACCGCACTGCTTCCCACCCTGTTTCGCCGCATGCCGGTGCCGCCCTCCCCGATGATCGTCAGTTCTGCACAACGAATATTCATCGGATCACTTGGGCACGTCAACTCCCCGAACGCCCTCACATGCCGCTCGTACGGCGAAATCTGTCCGATCTATAGGTGAGCGCCTTCCGACAGGCGGGTGCTCTGGTCCGCCGGCAGCATGGCGAGCAGCTCACGCAGCTCGTCCTCGGCGCAGCGGGCCAGCTGCTCCAGGTCCGGGACCGCCTTGCCGTCGGCGACCAGACCGATGTGCACCTGGCCGCCGTACGTGGACATGGCGACGGCCAGGGACTGACCGCGAGCCAGCGGCGCCATCGGATAGACGGCCTGCAGCGGGCAGCCGCCGAGCGAGAGCGCCGAGCGCGGCAGGGGCACGCTGGTGACCAGGACGTCGAAGAGCATCCGGGCCGCGCTTCCCGCCAGCGGGGCGCCGAAGCGGTGCGCCAGCGAAGGCAGTTGATCGGCGAGTACGGCGACAGCACCCGCGCCCCGTAGCGGTCCGGCGGCCTTGTTGCGGTCCATGGCCCTGCGGACGGCGCGCAGCCGCTTCCACGGGTCGCCCTCGGAGACGGGGAGGCCCAGCAGATAGGCGGAGAGCCGGTTCCCGGTGGCAGCGGTGGCGCCGGGCCTGCGCCGGGAGACGGGGACGAGGGCGCGTGGATCGGCGTCGGGCAGCTGCTCGCCGCGCTCCAGCATCCAGCGGCGGAGCGCCCCGGCGACGACGCCGACCAGGACGTCATTGGTGGTGCCGCCCGCGATCCGGCGGATCCGGCGTACGGCCTCGGCGTCCAGGTCGGTGGTGGCCAGTCGCCGGGTGCCGCTGGAAGTCGCGGTGAGTGCGGGGGCGCCGCGCAGATCGAGGCGGCTGGCCCGCACGACGGACGCGCCGACGCCGAACGCCCGGCTGAGATCCTCGATCCGGCCCAGCGCGAAGCCGGCCACCTGGCGCGGCCCCGGCATCCAGGATCTGGGTGGGACCGGGCGCGCCAGGCGGGTGCTCGCGCCGCCGCGGGCGCGGGCCCCGACGGGGGCGATCTCGTCGAAGATCCCGGCGCCGATGGCGACCGCGCGCATTCCGTCGGCGAGCGCGTGATGCAGTTTCACGAGCACGGCGAAGGGGCCGGCACCGGGACCGCTGATGACGTACATCTGCCAGGGGGGCAGCCCGCGTTCGAGAGGCTGCTCCATCAGCTCACCGGCGAGCCGGGTGGCCCCGGCCATGAACCCGCCGCCGGCCGGATCCGCCTCGCCCTGGGGCAGCCGCACGCGCTGGACGTGCCGGTACACGTCGAAGTCCTTGTCGACGGACCAGGCGGCGCCGCCGACCGGCAGCAGGACGTCCCTTACACGCATACGCAGCCGGGGGATCGCGGCCGCGCGGGTGCCGAGCAGCTGAAGGACCGCCTCCGCATCGACGCCGGGCGCGGGGGCGGGGGGCGGCGAGAAGACGGCGAGCGCGCCGAGATGCATCGGGTGCGCATCGGATTCGAGGTGCCAGAAGGCCAGATCGAGAGGTGCCAGTAGCTCAGTGCCCAACGGATCCTCATGTCATCGAAGACAAAGATTGCCGGAGTCAACGACTGCCGCAGTCGCAGTCAATCGCCCTCGATCGGTTACGGTCAAGTACAGACATGTTACGTTCTGTTACTGTCGGGTAGTGTCGCCCGCTCCCTCCACCGGCCCAGCCCCCTCCGTCGGCCCGGTCACCTGCGCTCCGGAATGACGAACTCGCACCACACGCACTTGCCGGTGCCGCGGGACTCCACGCCCCAGGCGTCCGCCAGCCGGTCCACCAGCATCAGGCCGCGTCCGGACACCCCGGTCCCGCCCGCGTCCCGGCGCCGCGGCAGCGCACTCGACCGGTCCTCGACATCGACCCGCAGCCGCCGTTCGGGCCCGGTGAGCACCCGAATGGTGACGATCGCCCCGCCGTCGGTGTGGATCAGCGCATTGGTGATCAGCTCGTCGGCGGCCAACTCCACCTCGTCGGCCTGTTCCTTCGCGCCCCAGGCCCGTACCGCGGCCCGGATCATGTGCCGGGACGAGCTCAGCGCCACCGGGTCGTTCTGAGCGACATCCTGCTGGAGCCGGCCGCCCGGATGGGGCGCGTGCGCGGCCTTGCGGCGCAGCAGCAGCACCGCCACGTCGTCCTCGCCGCCGCACTCGTCGACTTCCTCGCAGAGCTGGTCGGCCAGAGCCTGGAGATCCTGCGGACCGTTACGGATCAGGGCTGTCAGCAGCTGCATCCCCTCGTCGAGATCGACGCCGGGCAGCTCCACCAGGCCGTCGGTGTACAGCACCATCGTCTGGCCCGGGTCCAGCTCCACCGTGCTGACCGGGTATTCGAGCCGTCCGAACTCGGCCGAGAGGCCCAGCGGCAGCCCGCCCTCGGCGGGCATCCTGCGGCAGCTCCCGTCGATGTCCCGGACCAGCGGATCGATGTGGCCGGCCCGGACCAGCTGCATGACTCCGGTGGTCAGATCCACCTCGACGTAGGTGCAGGTCGCGAAGCGGTCGGTGTCGAGTTCGTGGAGGAAGACCGAGGCCCGGGCCATGACCGCGGCCGGGCTGTGCCCCTCCGCCGCGTAGGCGCGCAGCACGATACGCAGCTGCCCCATGACGGCCGCCGCGTGTGTGTCGTGGCCCTGTACGTCCCCGATGACGGCCCCGACCCGGCCGCCGGGCAGCGAAATGACGTCGTACCAGTCGCCGCCGATGTCCCGCCCCTGCCGGGCCGAGCGGTACCGGACGGCGATCTGCGCGCCCGGCACCTCGGGGATCCGGCGCGGCAGCATGGCCTGCTGGAGCCCCTGGGCGAGGTCGTGCTCCTGCTCGTACAGCATGGCCCGCTGGAGACTCTGGGCGATGGAGCTGCCGAGTGCGACCAGCAGATTGCGTTCGTCGCCCGCGAAGCCGTCCTTGTCGCTGTAGAGGAGTCCGAGTGCACCGATCGGCCGGGCCTGGGCGATCAGCGGCAGATAGGCGGCGGAAGTGATGCCGAGACCGCTGATGTGCGGCCACAGGATCGGGTACGAGCAGGCGAAGTCTTCGGCGGACTCGATGAAGCGGGGCGTGAGCGTACGGATCACTTCGCTCATCGGGTACGGCTCGTCCGTACGGGTGTATCGGGTGCCCGGCACGAAGGACCCGTCGGGGCCGTCCGCGACGAGATGGATGCGCCCGGCTTCGATCAGCCCCACGACGAGGCTGGTCGCACCGAGGTGGGCCAGGCCTTGTGAGTTCTTCAGTACCTCGATGACGTCCTGGACGGTACGGGCGTGGGCCAGGGCGGCCGTGGTGGTCTCGACCAGGCTGGTGCGGCGGCGCCGCTCCTCGTCCAGCTCGCGGCGGGCGGTGGAGTCGGCCAGCTCCTGGGTGGCGTCCCGGACGATGCCGATGATGCGGTGGGGGCGGCCGGTCTCGTCGCGGCGGATGAAGCCCTGGGTGTGGGTCCAGCGCAGCGTGCCGTCGCGCCGGAGTATGCGGAAGTACGCCCCGTAGGTGATCTGCCCGCTCTTGAGGGCCTGCGACACCATGGCATCGAGGCGTGCGGCCTCGTCGGTCGGTACCCGAGGGCCGAGACTCTCCGGCCGGTCGTCGTATTCGTCGACGCGCAGGTCGAACACATCGAGTGCGGGCCGGTCCATGTGCATGAGACCACTGTCGAGGTCCCAGTCGAAGCTGCCCATACGGTTCAGGGCGAGGCTGAGATCCGGGTGGGCGGGCCAGTCGTCCGGGAGTGACAGGGCACCCGCAACCCGATCATCCATGCAGGTCACTTTGCCATTAATTGTCCGATTCTTCGAATGGTCGCAGTCGGTGGCCGACACGGGGCCCGGGTGCCGGGCCCCCCTTCACGCGCCGAGCACGGCACGGCTGGTGCCGCGCGCCCGAGCGGCGGCGCAGAAGAGCGCATATCGTTCACTAGAGGTGATGCGCCGGTGCGGCTGCGGTCCACGTGCGCAGCACCCCGGAATCCGCCGTGGACGGAGGACGGAATGTCAACGGCCAGGAATCTGCTGGACGCGCTCCCGCCCGAGGGGCGAGCGCGAATGCTCAGCGAGACCGCCCGCGAGGTTTCACTGCCCGTCGGCACCAGGATCTTCGAAAAGGGCCGAAGGGCCGACCGCTTCTGGATCATCCGGTCCGGTCAGGTCGAACTGAACCTCCATGTGCCCGGTGGTCGCGCGGCGGTGATGGAAACGCTCGGCCGCGACGAACTGCTGGGCTGGTCCTGGCTGTTCCCGCCGCACATCTGGCATCTCGACGCTGTAGCGATCCACCCGGTGGAGGCCGTGGAGTTCGACGCCGCGGCCGTCCGCGCACTGTGCGACGACGATGCCGAGCTGGGCCGAACGGTGTACAAGTACGTCGCGGAGACCGTGGCGGCACGGCTGCGCGGGACCCGGACCCGACTGCTCGCCCTGTACGGTCCGCAGTCCGGCAACCCGGCGGGCGCGGGCGAAGACCCGGATACCGGCCTGGACTTCGCGGACATCTGACGCGTCGCGCACGGCCGCACCCGACCCGCCGTCCCGCCACCCCCTGTTGACGCGGGCACGCACCTCCGACCTCCCTTCTTGAACGCGTTCAGCAAAGGCTCTAGAGTCGGCGCAGGCAAGCACTTGAACGCGTTCAAGACGGGGGATGTGCCGTGTCCGTTCTGGTCGACCTGATCGTGATGCTGGGCATGCTGGTCGTCCTACCGGCCGGGCTGCGGCTGACCGGCGCGCCCGGGCTGGACCCGATCCGCCGCCTATGGCCGCTCTTCGCCGTCCGCTGACCTGGATGGCCGCGACCCGCGGTCTCGGCAACGCACTGGGCTTCGCACTGTGCTCGGTACTCGCCTGGCGGCGGTTCCAGGGCCGTCCCGAGCAGGCGCTTGCCGGACAGGACCCGCCCGAGCGCCCCTGTACCGATCATCCCCGTACCGACCCGGCCGGCACCGCCCCGGCACTCGCCGACCCCGCCCTCACCGACCTCACCGACCTCAGAGGCAGGACGTCATGAGTACCCTCACCTATCCCGAGGTCGGCGCCACCCGGCTCGGCCCGCTCCCCGACGGCTACCACCATCTCCACCACCGGGCCGCGGTGGGCCGCGGCCGCGCCGACTTCGAGGCTGCGGGCGCCGCCGTCACCGAATGGCGCATGCACCGCACCTCCGGCACCCGGGTGCAGGCGTCGACGGCCCGCGCCGAGGCCGGGACCACCGTGCGGGTGTCGGTCGCCCTCGGCCCGTTCCGGTTCACCGCGCCGTGCGAGGTGGTCTGGACCGCGTACGAGAAGCAGCGCATCGGCTTCGGCTACGGGACACGTCCGCATCACCCCGAGTGCGGTGAGGAGTGCTTCGTGGTGGACCTGGCGGACGACGGGACCGTGTGGTTCACCGTGCTGGCGTTCTCCCGTCCGGCCAGCTGGTACGCCCGGCTCGCCGGGCCGCTCGTTCCGGTGGCCCAGCGATGGTATGTGCACCGGCTCGGCACCGCACTGCGCCGGATCGTATCGGCGGGCTGAAGCGGCTCAGCCGCTCCCCAGCGCCGATACTGGACGTGATGGAGTGGTTCACCGCAGATGGCTACTGGCTCAGCAGGCTGATCTTCCAGCGGGCTCTCGCCGGCATCTATCTGGTCGCCTTCCTCGCCGCCGCGCTGCAGTTCCGGGCGTTGATCGGCGAGCGCGGCATGCTGCCCGTGCCCGAGTTCCTGCGGCGTACGGACTGGCGGGACACCCCCGGCCTCTTCCGCCTTCACTACTCCGACCGCTTCTTCGCCGCCGTCTGCTGGACGGGCTGCGCCGTCGCGGTCGCGCTGATCGCGGGGGTGGACTCGTACGTTCCGCTGTGGGCCGCGATGCTGCTGTGGCTGCTGCCCTGGGCGCTGTATCTGTCTATCGTCCAGGTCGGCCAGGTCTGGTACAGCTTCGGCTGGGAGTCGCTGCTCCTGGAGACCGGCTTCCTCGCCGTCTTTCTCGGCAACGGCGATACAGCTCCGCCGGTCCTGGTGCTGTGGCTGCTGCGCTGGGTGCTGTTCCGGGTCGAGTTCGGCGCCGGACTGATCAAGATCCGTGGCGACGAGTGCTGGCGCAGACTGACCTGTCTGGACTTCCACCATGAGACCCAGCCGATGCCGGGCCCGCTGAGCTGGTTCTTCCACCGGCTGCCGAAGCCGCTTCACCGGGTCGAGGTGGCGGCCAACCATGTCACCCAGCTCCTCGTCCCGGTGCTGCTGTTCGCCCCGCAGCCGGTGTCGAGCGCGGCCGCCGGGCTGATGATCGCCACCCAGCTGTGGCTGGTGCTGTCCGGGAACTTCGCCTGGCTGAACTGGGTGACCATCACCCTCGCCCTGTCCGCCGTCGACTGGTCCCTGGTGGCCACGCCGCCCGCACAGTCCGCCCCGCCGCTCTGGTACGAGGTGGTGGTCATCGCCGTCACCGCGCTGGTCGTGGTGCTCAGCTACCGCCCGGCACGCAACCTGATCTCCCGCCGCCAGGTGATGAACCGCTCCTTCGACCCGCTGCATCTGGTCAATACGTACGGTGCGTTCGGCAGCATCAGCCGAGTCCGCCTGGAGATCGTGGTCGAGGGCACCGACGAGCAGCTGCTCCACCCGGGCACGGCCTGGCAGGAGTACGGCTTCCACGGCAAGCCGGGCGATCCGCGCAGGCTGCCGCGCCAGTTCGCCCCGTACCATCTGCGGCTCGACTGGCTGATGTGGTTCGCGGCGCTGTCCCCTGCGTACGCACAGTCCTGGTTCGGCCCGTTCGTGGAGCGGTTGCTGGAGAACGACCGGGACACGCTGCGGCTGCTGCGCCACAACCCGTTCCCCGATCTCCCGCCCACGCACATTCGCGCCAGGGTGTACCACTACCGGTACACGACCTGGCGCGAACTGCGGGCCACCGGATGCTGGTGGCACCGCACCTATGTGCGGGACTTCATCCGGCCCGTCTCGCTCGGTCCCTCGTTCCTCAGCCCGACCAGGCGACCTTGAACACCCAGGCGTGCTTCCCGGTCCTCCGGCCGCCGGTACGTCGATCACCAGCGAGCCGCCCGTGGTGCGCCAGTGGAGCGGCCGGTCGTACCCGAGCAGGGTGACCCGGTCACCGCTGCGGATCGGCACCGGGGCCTCGACGGTGAGGGTGGCGCCGGGCTGCGCCAGGGAGTGGATGTAGAAGGCCTTGTCCGGCCGGACGGTGAACCGCAGGTCCTCGCCGAGCTGCGGCATCCGTGACCAGTACGTGGTCCCGTGGATGGCTTCACCGTTGGTCTTGAGCCACTCCCCCGTCTCCCGCAGCCGGCGCTGCATGATCTTGGGGATCGTGCCGTCGGCCTTCGGCCCGATGTCGAGCAGGAAATTGCCGTTCTTGGAGACGATGTCGACGAGCGAGTGCACGACCTCCTCGGTCGTCATGTACTTCTCGTCGGGTGTCAGGGCGTTGTAGCCGTACGAGAACGGGTCGAGGCCCCGGCTGGACTCCCATTTCGCCGTGACGATCTGGTCGTACGTCGTGTACTCGGGCGTCGTGAAGTCGTGCGACCCGATCCCGGAGCGGTTGTTGACGGTGACATCGATGGGCCGGGCCCGGTTCTTGGCGTGGTTGAAGTACTCGGACAGCACCCGGTGACTGTCGTTGTCGCCGCCGATGTCGCACCAGAGGATCTCGGGGTCGTACCCGTGGACCAGCTCCAGCATCTGCGGACCCTGGAACTCGGTGACGTAGTCCTTGCCCGCCGTGTATCCGGCGTACGGGACGGGCTCCAGGGTGTACGGGTTGCGCGGGGCGTGGCCCATCCAAGGGTGGTCGGGGTTGAACCACTCGGGCATCGAGAAGTACAGCCCTCGGTGCAGTTCCGGGGTGTAGCGGCGCGAGGCGTCGAAGAGCTCCTTGATCAGGTCGCGCCGCGGCCCCATCTTCACCGCGTTGCGGTCGGAGAGCTTGGTGTCCCAGAGCGCGAAGCCCTCGTGATGCTTGGACGTGAGGACGTGGTACCGCGCTCCCGCGTCCCGGAAGAGCTCCACCCAGGACCGGGGGTCGAAACGCTCGGCGCGGAACTGTGGGATGAAGTCGTCGTAGTTGAAGGACTCGCCGTACGTGTCGCGGTGGTGGGCGTACGTCGGGTTGTTGGGGTCCTGCATCTGGTTCCAGTACCACTCGGCGTACTGCGTGCCGACCGGCGCCCAGGCAGGCACCGAGTAGACGCCCCAGTGGATGAAGATGCCGAATTTCGCCTCCTGGAACCAGTACGGCGCCTGGTGGCTGGAGAGGGAAGTGTCGGTGGGCTGGTAGTCGGGGACGCCGAGGGTGAGCGAGCGGCGGACGGTCGCCGCCTGCTGTCCACGGCCGCGCGCGACAACGTTGCCGTCCTGGGCGGTGCCGGGTGCGGTGCCCGGCCTGCTGCGGATGCCGATCCGGACGCAGACCTGGTCGCCGGGGGCGAGCCGGGTGATGCGGGCGGGTTGGACGGTACGGGCTCCGGGGACGTCCACGGAGACACTGACACCATCGGCGGCGAGGACGGCGACGGTGCCCGCGTTGACGACGGTGGCCTCGACGCTCTGTGCGCCGGAGTACGGCTCCGGTACGCGGGGCCGCATCGGCGGTGGCGGGGGTGAGCAGGGCGGCGCCGAATGCCGCCCCTGCCGTCATTCCGAGTACATGGCGTCTGGGAAGTTCGGTCATGACGTCCGATGATTGGAGCATGGCGAGGACATGTCAATGACATTTTCCAGACAGAACGAAACTTCTTCCCCATAACCATCGGATGACTGGATGGACCTGCGGTCAGGACGAGTGCGGTCCGCCGGCACTGCCGAACTGCCCACACGCAGAAGCCCCGGCTCTCCATGGTGGCGGAGGGCCGGGGCTTCTGAGCTGACGGACCGTGGCGAGTGATCGGGCCGCGCGGGTCGGGCCGGAGGATCAGTCGATGCCCGGCAGGATGTGCGGCTCGGCGAGATCATCCTCGTAGCCGGCCAGCCGGATCGGTGCGGACCTGGCCCAGACTTCGATGTTCCGGAGCTTTTCGGGCCGCTTGGCCCGCTCTCCGTGCCGCTCCGCCGGTCGCTTCTCGTGCTTCGTCAGTTCTGGTGTCACCGCGCACTCCTTTGTGTCACGTCACCCCGGGCGGCGCCGAGCCTCCGGCCAGTAACCGGAAATCGACTGCCCATAAGGGGCAGGGGCAGGAACAGTTCGGTCGCGGTGGCGCCGGGTGTGGGTCGGGGACGGCGGCCTGGTTACAGACCTGTCCCAGGACGGCCGAGGAGGTTTCGTGGATCCCTTGGTGGCGTCCGTACACATCAGACTAACCAAATGAGCGCGTCCGCGCTCGATGGAATGCGTGCGGTGGGTCACTTTCGGACAACCGGGTGATCTACCAGCCTGCGGGCGCGTAGTCCTTGAGGAAGCAACCGAACAGATCTTCGCCCTCTTCGCCTCGCACGATCGGGTCGTAGACCCGGGCGGCGCCGTCGACCAGGTCGAGCGGGGCGTGGAAGCCTTCCTCGGCCAGGCGGATCTTGTCGGGGTGCGGACGCTCGTCGGTGATCCAGCCGGTGTCGACGGCGGTCATCATGATGCCGTCCTTCTCGAACATCTCCTGGGCGCTGGTGCGGGTGAGCATGTTCAGCGCGGCCTTGGCCATGTTGGTGTGCGGGTGGCCCGCGCCCTTGTAACCCCGGCCGAACACGCCCTCCATCGCCGAGACGTTGACCACATAGGCGCGCTTGGCGGCCGTCGCGGCCATCGCCGGGCGGAGCCGGCTGATCAGGATGAACGGCGCGGTGGAGTTGCAGAGCTGGACCTCGAGCAGCTCGATCGGCTCGACCTCTTCGACCGTCTGGATCCAGCTGTTGGTGTGATGCAGGTCGGGTACGAGACCGCCCGCGTCGATCGCGGTGCCGGCAGCGATCCGTTCCAGGGACGCGGAGCCGGTGACCAGGGCGAGCTCGGTGACGTCCTGCGCGGTCAGGCCCTCCTTGCGGGCGGCGGGCAGGGCCGCGACACGGTCGACCGAACCGCTGCCGAAGGTGCCGATGACCTCGGCGGCGGGGAGCTCGCCCGCAGGCAGCGGGGCGGATTCGGCACTCACCAGTTCGCTGTACGCCTGCGGGGAGCGGCGCACCGTCTGCGCAGCGTTGTTGATCAGGATGTCCAGCGGTCCCTCGGCGGCGACCGAGTCGGCGAGGGCGACGACCTGGGCGGGGTCGCGCAGGTCGATGCCGACGATCTTCAGCCGGTGGATCCACTCGGCGCTGTCCGGCATCGCCTTGAAGCGGCGGATCGCGTCGTTGGGGAAGCGGGTGGTGATCGTGGTGTGCGCGCCGTCGCGCAGCAGCCGCAGCGCAATGTACATGCCGATCTTGGCGCGACCGCCGGTGAGCAGCGCCCGGCGCCCGGTGAGGTCGGTGCGTGCGTCGCGGCGGGACCGGTTCTCCTTGGCACACTGCGGGCAGAGCTGGTGGTAGAACGCGTCGACCTCGACGTACCGGGTCTTGCAGATGTAGCAGGACCGGGGCCGCTGGAGTATCCCGGCGAGCTCGGCACCGGCCGAGGAGGACGGCAGGACGCCCTGGGTCTCGTCGTCGATGCGTTCGGCCGAGCCGGTGGCGGTGGCTTCGGTGACGGCCTTGTCGTGCGCGGTCTTGGCGGCCCGGCGCTCCTGGCGGCGGCGCTGCTTCACGGTCCGGTAGATACCGGCAGTGGCGCGGCGCACGGCAATGGCGTCCGGGTGGTCGACCTCGATGGCGTCCAGTTCGTCGAGCACGCTCAGGCAGACGGCCAGCCGCTCCGGGTCGATACCGGGACCGAACTCCTCGATACCGGGAGCGAACTCCTGGCTGTCCTCTGTCACCGTCATTGCCGTTCCTCTGTCATGTGTCATGGGGTCGCTGGTCACGGGCAGAGCGCCCCGATCAAGTCTGCCATGCGGCGGGTGCTGCTCCGTTCGCGTGAAGCGGTGCGTGCGAGGTGAGAAAGGCATGACTTCGCAACGACCGGGCAGGAGCGCGTCGACAGCAGTCGGGTGCAGGGGAGGACGACGTCATGGCAGCCAGGTCCGCACGGACGACCGAAATGGTGGGCGTACCGGCACAACGGATCGAGCAGACCAGTGGGCTGCCACTGGTCGAGGACGCCGGCAGCGTCGCACCGAGCGATGCCCGCGCACTGTCGAAGCTGTTCTTCGACCGTCTCCGGGATCTGGAGGAAGGGACGCACGCGTACGCGTACGCCCGCAACACCCTGATCGAGATGAACATCTCACTGGTGCACTTCGCCGCGTCCCGCTTCCGCAACCGGGCCGGTGACGACGCCGAGGACATCGTGCAGGTCGGCACGATCGGTCTGATCAAGGCGATCGACCGGTTCGACCTGTCCCGGGACGTCGAGTTCGCCACCTTCGCCGTGCCGTACATCGTCGGCGAGATCAAGCGGTTCTTCCGTGACACGACGTGGGCCGTCCATGTGCCGCGGCGGCTGCAGGAGCTCCGTGTCGATCTGGCGAAGGCCAAGGAGCGGCTCGCACTGGAGCTGGACCGGGATCCCACGGTGAGTGAGCTCGCCGCGGATCTGGAGCTGTCCGAGGACGAGATCATCGAAGGCCTGGTCGCCGCCAACGGCTACGCGGCGGGATCCCTCGACACCCACGCGGTCGACAGCGACCACGGCAAGGACCGGCGCACATTCGCCGATGTGCTGGGTGCACCCGATCCGGGCATGGAGAGCGTCGAGAATCTGCATGCGCTGGCGCCGCTCCTGGCCGAGCTCGACGCGCGCGAACGACGGATCGTGCAGATGCGCTTCGGTGCCGAGATGACGCAGTCGCAGATCGGGGCGGAGCTGGGGGTCTCCCAGATGCATGTGTCCCGGCTGCTCTCCCGGATCGTGAAACGGCTGCGTACCGGTATGTGCGTCGTCAGCTGAACCGGGTCGTCCACTTCTGCCTGGAGTGGGACCGTTCGCCGTGGGTAGGCGCACGGCGAGACATGGTCACCGACCGTCCCTGCGTCGCCCTGGCTGGAGCACATGAACGATCAGGTCACCCTGCGGCCGGCCGGCCGCCCGTACGGGCACCGGCCCACGGAGGTGCTCCACAGCGCCGCGGCCTTCGACGGCGAGCCCGGCTGCATCGCGCAGGCCCGGGCCCTCGCCGACGAGTTTCTGGCGCGGCTCGCGGCCCAGTCGCGGACGGGGTTCGGCGAGCGCACCCGGGGCGATCTGATGCTCGCGGTCAGCGAGCTGGTCACCAATGCGGACCGGTACAGCCAGGGCCCGTATCTGCTGGAGCTGGAGGGCACCGCCGAGCGGGTCAGCGTCACGGTGTACGACAGCAGCTCGGCACTTCCGCTGTTCTGCTCCCCCGACCCGGCCCGCCCCGGCGGTCACGGCATGGAGATCGTCATCGCGCTGTGCGACCGGCTGACCGCCGAGCGGGTGCCGGTGGGCAAGCGGATCCGGGCCGAGTTCGAGCTCAGCAGCTGAGCTGTGGGGCGGGCGGGACGCCGCCCGCCCCACGACCATGCCGGTCAGCCCAGAGCGGGCGGAGCGTCCGCGGGCGAGGCGCCCCATGCCGAGGGCGCGCTGCCCACGGTGAGGGCGAGCGACCGCGCCGAGCGGATGTCCTCCGTGGTGAGGTACGTGCGCGACTGCGCCGCGCCGTCGATGGTCGCCGACTGGATGTAGCGGTTGGTGTCCGACGCTCCGGGCGCGCTCACCGTGAACGAGCCGCGCGGGTAGTAGCGGCGGTCGAGCGTGAGATCCACACGCGCGAAGGCCGGCGTGGACAGACCCCAGGTGTCGGTGCCGGGCTGGATCGGGAAGACACCGATGGAGGAGAGCACCATCCAGGCGGACATCGTGCCGAGGTCGTCGTTGCCCGTCATGCCCGTCGGGGCGTCGGTGAAGAGGGTCAGCGCCGCGTGCACCACGTCGGTGGTCTTCCACGGCTGCCCGGTGGACAGATAGGTGTACGGGGCGATGAGGTCGGGCTCGTTCTGCGGGTTGTACTTGTCGGCGTTGTAGTACGCGTACGGGCCGTTGACCCAGACCTCACGGGCGGTCTTCGCGGGATCGGCGAGCAGCTTGTCGTACGCGAAGAAGGAGTCGAGCCGCTGATTGGCGGCGTCCTTCCCGCCGATAAGGCCGACCATGCCGGGCAGGTCCTGCGGCACGAGCCACTGGTACTGCCAGGACGTGCCCTCGTGGAAGCCCTCGCTCTGCGCCGGGTCGGCGGGGCCGGTGAAGGCTCCGGAGGCGTCGCGGGCGCGGAAGAAGCCGGTCGAGGAATCGAAGATCTTCCGGTAGTTCTGGGCGCGGTCCTCGTACCGCTTCGCGTCGGCGTCGTGGCCGAGGTCGCGGGCCATCTCGCCCAGCATCGCGTCGGAGAGGGCGTACTCCAGGGTGGCGGAGGCACCGTGGTCGAAGTCGGAGTCACCGGGCTTGGCGTGCGGACGGTTCCCGATGTACGGGGCGAACCCGTCCTTCAGATACTGCACGTCGGCTTCGCGGCCGACGGGCGCGGAGTCGGTGGGCGGGACGCCGTCGGCGTTCTTCTTCAGAGCGCGGTACGCCTCCTCCTCGTGTCCCTTCAGCAGCCCCTGCTGGTAGGCATTGGTGAGGAACGGGGTGACGGGGTCGCCGGTCATGATGTTCGTCTCGACCGTGCCGTAGCCCCACTTGGGCAGCCAGCCGCTCTCGGCGTCGATCCGCAGGACCGAGATCGCCATGTCACGGGACTCGCGCGGGGCAAGCAGCGAGAGGAGCTGGGCCTGGGTGCGGTAGGTGTCCCAGAGCGACCAGTTCTGGTAGTAGGTGAAATCCCCGTCCGCAGCAACAGCGCGGTGGGTCTTCTGGTCCCAGCCCGTGTAGCGGCCGTCGACGTCGCTGCCGACGTTCGGGGCGAGGAAGGAACGGTAGAGCGAGGAGTAGAAGGTGCGGCGCAGCTCGCCGCTGCCGCCCTGCGCCTTCACGTCGTCGAACCGGTTCTCCCAGGACTGCTGGGCGGCGCGCTCGACGCGGTCGAAGGTGCGGCCGCCCTCGGCGCGGAGGTTGAGTGCGGCGCCCTTGGCGTCGACGTGACTCAGGGCCGTGGTGGCCTCGACGGTGCGATCGTTGCCGGTGTCGAAGCGCAGCCAGGCGCCGTTGCGCTCGCCGGCCGCCGAGGAGACCTTCGAACCTTCGGTGACGGTGTCGCCGCTCCAGGTGCCGAAGGTGGTGAACGGCCGGTCGAAGCGGGTGATCGTGTAGACGGTGTAGGGCTTGGTGTCCTGGCAGAAGCCGCTGCCGGTGATCGCGGTCCGGACGGTCCGGTTGTCCAGGATCTCCACCCTCGAGGACAGCATCCGGTGCAGCGACTGGCCCGCGTTGAGTAGGACGTTGGCCTTGTCGGTGGCCGGGAAGGTGTAGCGCTGCACGCCGGTGCGCCTGGTCGCGGTGAGCTCGGCGCCGATCCCGGTCTTCAGCCCGACCTTGTAGTAGCCGGGGCTTGCCTTCTCGTCGTCGTGGCTGAACTCCGCTGCGTACTTGGCGTAGTCGGTCTGCGTGATGTCCCGGTGGTGGGCAGCGTCGGCAGGTCGCCGCCGAGTCCGCAGCCGACGCCGGAGAGATGGACGGCGGAGAAGCCGCGTATGTGGTTCTCGGCGTAGTCGTAACCGGTGTTGTGGCCGGTGTCCGGGGAGAGTTGCACCATGCCGAACGGCACGGATGCGCCCGGGTAGGTGTTGCCCTCGTTCTGGGTGCCTATGAACGGATCGACCAGATCGGTCAGTTGCCCTGCTGGACGGGGTGCGGCCTGGGCCGTGGCCCCGGTGGTGAGGACACCGCCGAGGAGCGCGACGGCGGCGAGTACGGCCGCCGGGCCTCGGAGTCTCGGCCGTGGGGTCCGGTGCATCCGTGGGATCCCGTGCATGGGGCACTCCTCCTTGGACAACGTTGTCAGAGCGCGATCATTCTTGGTTCCCCGGTGATCCGCGTCAAGGGTGCGGACGCGAACGTCCGGCCCGCCCCGGGCAGGGGCGGACCGGAGAACTGTCACAGGTCAGGCGGTGGGGCATCCCGCCACGACCGGGTTGGACGCGTCGCGGACGAGCGCGTCCTGGGCCGCCTTGATCCGCTTCATGTCGGGTTTGACGATCCGCCGGTCGTAGGTGAGCAGTCCGTTCAACTCGCCCTCCACGTCCGAGATCTGGGTGTAGACGGCGCCGCTGCTGCCCTTGCAGGCGAGCTTCCGCACCTCGTCGAGTCTGGCCAGATAGTCGTCGGTGTACGTGGCCGGGTCGACCGCGATGTACGACTGCTGCACGGCCCAGGCATGCCCCGGCACGGCCAGGCCGAGCCCGCCGTACTCACCGCTGACCAGGGCACGTTTGCCGTCGGGCTGCGCAAGCGCCGGGCTCGGGTAGCCGTGCGCGTCGGCGATGTCACCATTGCCGCCGTCCACCGCACCGCAGCAGTTGAGGCCGCTCATGTTGTTGACGAGCCGGGTCGGGTCCCAGGACTTGGCCTGGTCGGCGATGCGCGCCTGGTCGTACTGGCCCCAGCCCTCGTTGAACGTGACCCACATGACGACCGACGGATGGCTGGAGTGTTCGTCGATCATCTCCTTCATCTCGTGCTCGTACTCGGCGCGGGCGGCGGCGGACGGATTGACGGTGTGGTTGGCGAGCTGAGCGGGCAGAGGCGCAAGCTTCTGCGCGACGTCCAGCTTGAGGGTGCGGCCGTCCGCGAGGACCGTGGCGGCGATGGCCCCGTCGTACGCGAAGTCGTCGGGCAGCCGGAAGGCGGACTGCGGTACCGGCTCCTTGGTGCCACCGGGGTCGGTCCACTTCAGATGCAGGTTGGAGCCGCCCTGGTGCTCGAAGAACTCGATCTTGAGGTCGTACGCCTGACCTGCGGTCAGCTCGACCGGTTGCGAGGTCTGTTCCTTCTCCCAGTCGTCGACCCAGTGGTCGATGACGGGCTTCCCGTCGATCCAGAGACGGAATCCGTTGTCCCCGATCATCGAGAAGACATGGGCACCGGTCTTCTCCGGCACGATCTTCCCGGTCCACCGGACGCTGACGTTGTCGGCCTGCCCGGTGGCCGAGCTCAGGCGCGATTCGAGGGTGAGGAAGTCGATGTCCGGGTCGAATCCGGTGGCCTTGAGCTGACCGAAGTCGAAGGCACCGGGGGCGGACTGAGTGTAGTACTCGCCCTTCAGACCATGCACGCCGACGGGACTGCCGGGGTCCGAGGCCGCGGACGCGGCAGGCACGGCGGACAGGCCGGCGGCGGCGAGAGCGGCGGCGAGAAGCAGGACAACTTTCTTTCTGATGCGCACGGATCCTCCTTGGTGAGGAAGGGTGGCGGCTCGTTGCAACAGGATGTACAACGTTGGAAGGAACGACAGTTGGCATGACAGCACGGCACCCGTTCGACTGTCCAGGTGCATGACAACCCGAAGGAGAGGGGCCGGCCAGGAGCCTCGGAACGCTCACAGCGGACCGGCCGACAAGACGGCCGCGCCGCATCTCAGGCTGCCGTCCCCCGGTCGCCCGGCCTCGTCGTCCATCAGGCCGGCCCGATGGACGACGAGGCCCGCGCGGTCCGGCCCGCTCCTGTCAGCGCCGCGGCCGACTCCGCCGAGCGGCATCTCGCCGACGGCCGAGGGCGGTCATGGTGCGAGCGACTGAGCGGAACCGCCCGGCCGGCGGTCGAAGACGCAGTCCCCGCAGAGGCCGCCGCCCGGGCACCGGTAGTAGAGGCAGCAGCTGTTCCGGCGGAACGCCGGGGTGTGCGGAGTCCCGGTGGTCCGCAGGTCCGGGTGGTCGAAGAGTTCGGCGGCCAGGGCGCGGGCCCGGTGCGCTGCGTCGGGGCGGTGGTGGGTGCGGGCCCAGGAGGTCAGCTCGCGCAGCGCTCCGGCCAGGGCCGAGCCCGCGTTGCCCCAGAGCAGCCGGGGTGCGATGTGTCCGTCCCGGTGGATCGCTTCGGCGAGCGGTACGAGGTGGCCGTACTGGACGCACTCGCGGATGCGGTCCGCGGTGCCCGGCAACGTGTGCGCGGAGTCGAGCCACAGGTCGTCGGGCGCGGGGTGCTGCGGTTCCCAGTGGAGTGCGGCCGGGGAGAGGTCCGGGAAGCGGCCCGAGAGGGCGGCCGGCCCCAGGGCGGTCGACCAGAGGCGGGCGGCCAGCCCCAGGTGTGCGACGGACGCGGCGACCCTGCGTTCAGGGGTACGGAGCCGCGCGGCGACCGTATCGATGCGGGCCGTGAGCGGCGCCGTCTCCCCCGCGTACAGGAGGGCCAGCGGGCGGTGCGCACCGCCGGGCACCGGCGTTCTCCGCAGAGCGAAGAATCCGCCCACCGACTCCGCCTCGGCCTGCTCCATGCACTGCTCCTTCACGGCTTCCCCGGTCACTCGTGGTGACGACCGGACACCCTGGGGGCCACGTCTCACCATTCACCGTATCCGTGCGGGATGATCGTCCTGAGACTCGGCAGGGGGAGGACTACCGTCGGGAGGAGGACACAAAAACCACTCCCCTACTACCAAAGCAGTACGTCGGAACGCCGTCTCAAGGACGACGACTCGGCGGCTTTGAAGGGCCATCGTGGTGTACATGAGCTCCCTTGCACTGTCCGTGCTGTTGTCACTGATTTCCGCGGTCGCCTATGCGGCCGGGGCGATCGTCCAGGAGCGCGTTGCCACGGCCGGAGACGGCCGTTCGTTCGCCCCTCTGCGCAACCGCGTCTGGTGGGTGGCGGTGGCGTCGAACGGCGTGGGTGCGGTGTTGCACGTGGTGGCGCTGGCGTACGGCCCGCTCAGCCTGGTGCAGCCGCTCGGTGCGCTGACGATCGTGTTCGCCCTGCCGATGGCGGCCCTCTTCGTACGCCGCCGGGCCGGAGCGACCGCCTGGCGTGGCGCGATCATGGCGACGGTCGGTCTGGCGGGTCTGCTCGCCCTCACCGGCAGCAAGGAGTCGCACACCCTGGGCGGCCCGCAGCAGCTGATGCTCGCGACCGTGACGTTCGGTGGGGTGGCGCTGCTCCTGCTGAGCGCGAAGGGCATGCGGCCACCGGTGGTACGGAGTGTGGTCCTCGCCGGGGCCGCCGGTGTCGCCTTCGGTATCGCGTCGGTGTTCACGAAAACGGTGGCGATGCAGTGGACGTCGGGGTCGGTGGGCGCGGAGTTGCCCACGCTTCTGGTGATCGCCGCTCTGGCGTCGGCCGGACTGCTGCTGTCGCAGTCCGCGTACCGGGGCGCCGGCCTGACCGCACCGCTGGCAACAGTGACCGTGGTCAACCCGGTGATCGCCTCGGCGGTCGGCATCACGTTGTTCGACGAGCAGTTCCAGCACGGCACGACGGGCGCGTTTCTGGCGCTCACCTGCGGTGTGGTTGCCGCGGGCGGGCTCATCATGCTGATGACGGAGCGGCTGGGCGCGGAGCAGAGCGAGGGGCAGCGGGTGCTCCCGGTCGGTCTCGATCTCCCGGTGATTGCCGCGGAGGGCGCCGGGGGCGCTGCGGAGTCCGAGCCCGCGCTGGTCGTTCCCCTGGAGCCCGCAAGGGCCACGGCCGTCGGGGCGGGCCCGCCCGCCGCCGCTGCCGCCGAAACGTTTCCTGCGCCGCTCCCGCTGACTGTCACGGTGCCGCTGGAGCGGCGACGGGTAGGTCACGTCGACTTCGGCCCCGCACGGCGGTCGCCCGCCGGCTCGGGACGGTGAGGTGCGTTGTCCGGCGAGGACGGTGAGGCCGGCGATCCCACGGAGCTGCGTGGGACCGTTCAGACGTTGACGCCGCCCGCTCTGAGGTAGGACAGCGGATCGACGTCGGAGCCGTAGCCGGGTCCCGTACGGATCTCGAAGTGCAGGTGCGGTCCGGTGACATTGCCTGTGGAACCCGATCGCGCAATGCGCCGGCCGCCGCTGACGTGCTGACCCTCGCGCACCAGAAGTGCGGACAGGTGGGCGTACTGGCTGTACTTGCCGTCGCTGTGCCGGATGACGATCTGGTAGCCGTACGCCCCCGCCCAGCCTGCCGAAACGACCGTGCCGGGGGCCACCGCCTTGACCGAGGTGCCGGTGGGGACGGGGAAGTCGACGCCCGTGTGATAGCCACTCGCCCAGGAGCCGGACTGGTGGTACGCGGTGCCGACACGGGTCGCCGACACCGGCGCGACGAGCCCGGAGTGCTTCTCGGCCCGCTCGGTCTTCTTCGGCTGTGCCTTCGCGACCTGGTGCGGCGTGGTTGCCTGGTGACTCGGTTTCGCGGGCCGGTGCGGACGGACCTTCTGCTTGGGCTCGGCCGACCGGCCCGGCTTCGCGGCCGGCCCGGTTCCGCTCTTCGGCGCGGCCTTCGGGGTGTCGGCCACATCCAGGGTGAGCCGCTGGCCCGGGAAGATCAGATCAGGGTCGTCGCCGACGACCTTCCGGTTCGCCGTGTAAAGGCGCTGCCAGCCGCCCTGCACATGCTCGGTCGCCGCGATCCCGGAGAGGGAGTCGCCGCGCGCGACGGTGTACGACTCGCGCTTGCCGGACACTGTGGTCGGGGTGGCGGGCGCGGAGGTCTTCTTCGTCCTGGGGCTCGCCTTCCTGGGCGTGGAGGTCGTTGCCGACGAGGCATCGACGGGACCGCCGGTCCGTTCCGACCGCGGCGTGGTGTCGGGGGCATCGCCGCCCCGCGTCAGGCCCGTCCTTACGGAGCAGGTCGGCCAGGCACCCGGGCCCTGTGCCTCCAGCACTTTTTCCGCGACGGCTATCTGCTGCTCCCTGGTGGCCAGATCAGCACGTGGGGCATGGACCGTGCCGCCGTAGGCCGCCCAGGTCGACCGGGTGAACTGCAACCCGCCGAAGTAGCCGTTACCCGAGTTGATGTGCCAGTTGCCTGTGGACTCGCAGGCGGCGACCTTGTCCCAGACATCGGCCGATGCGGCGCCCGCCGAGGCGGCGGTGACGAAGGGGAGCGCGATGCCCGCGCCGCCCGCCGTGACCGTGAGCGAGGCGCGGTTGATGCGGCTCGGCTGGTATCTGCGGTGTCGTCCGTTCGCGGCCATGAATTGGCTCCCCCACTGGCAGTAGGACACGTCGCAAGCGGTCAACTTAGGGGCAGACAACGGGTGATGACAAGGCAGTGGCCGAGACCCACCGGTCACCGGCGGATCAGGGACCGCAGTACGGGCGTCATGGTGCCGGGGAGCGGTGGCGGTTGCGTACGACGTCGGTTGCCGTGAGGAGCCGGGCCCCGGGCACGTCCGGTGGCGTGCCCGCCGCAGGGCGGCTGCCGCCCCGTGCCAGGAAGTCGGCCAGCGGGAGCGTCGCCGCGCCGAGACTGACCGCGTCCGGTCCCAGTCGGCCCAGATCGATCGTGGTGCGGGCCGCCGGATGCCGGAGCGCGTACTCCTGCGCATGCCGGCGGATGTCCGGAATCAGATGTGGTCCGATCAGCAACCCCGCCCAGCCGCCCAGCAGAACGCGTTCGGGCAGGAACAGGTTGACGAGGTCGGCCAGGGCCGCACCCAGGCATTCGGCGGTCTCGTCGAGAATGGAGAGCGCGACCGGGTCGGGTTCCGGGCCGTCGGCATCGGGGTACGCGGCGGCCAGGAGCGCTGCCAGCGCGGTTTCGTCGTCGACGTCGCGGGGCAGCGGGCCGCCTGCCTCGTGCCAGCGTTCACGCATGGCCTGCGCACCCGCGTACGCCTCCAGGCAGCCGATGGACCCGCAGCGGCACCGGCGGCCGCGCAGCTGCACCGTCGTGTGGCCCCATTCCAGCGCCATGCTGCTGCGGTCCTCGTCGAGGATGTCGCCGCGATTGACGCAGGCGCTGACACCCGACCCGATGAGGGCGATCGCCGCGGCGGTCGCGCCGCGGCCGCCGCCGAACCACATCTCGGCCTGGCCCAGCGTCTTCGCGCCGTTGTCGATGAACAGCGGGACTTCGGGCGGTACGTCGACCGCGTCACGCAGCAGCCGTTCGAAGGGAACATCGCGCCAGCCGATCGTCTGGCCGTGCACGACGGCGCCGACATCGCCCGGTGCGCGCCGCACCCCGCCAACGGCCCCCTCGCGGCTGCCCCGCTCGACGATGCCAGGCACCCCGATACCGATGCCGAGCAGCCGTCGCGCAGGGACATCCGCATCCGCTCCCGCGTCCCGCAGAACGTCCGCCACGCCGCTGCCGACATGGGCGACGATGCGCTCGACGTCGTAGCCGTCCTGGGCCAGCAGCCTTTCCGTGCGCGCGAGTTCGGTCAGCGACAGGTCGAAGAGCTCGACGCGGACCCGCGTCTCGCCGATGTCGATGCCGATGAGAAGTCCCCCGCCGGGCGCCACGCGCAGCAGCGTGCGCGGACGGCCGCCGTCGGAGCCGACGATGCCGGCCTCCTCCAGGAGCCCCTCCGCGGCAAGCTCCGCAACGACGTTGCTGATGGATCCTGAACTCAGCCCGGTGGCGGGTCCGAGCTCCTGTCGGCTCAACGGCCCGTCGAAATACGTCCGTTGCAGTACTCTCGCCCGGTTGGCCCGCCGCAGGTCGCGCACGGTCCGCCTGGTGCGCTCGGCCATGTTTTCCTTCCCTTCACGGAATCAGGCCCGTCGACCGGGCGCACAGAACGGGTGCGGCCGCCCCGTTCAGCCGATGTCGTGCAGCACGGGACGGCACGCCGCGCACCTCGTAGGGGAAGGTCGCTCCGGGCGCGTGCAGACGGCCGGTGCGGGCCGAGGTCCGCTCATCCATCGTTCTCCCCGCCCTCCCCGCGCCGCTGTGCGGACGGCCAGCGCTCCAGCACGATGTGCAGCGCCTCGACGCACTGCTGCCAGGACGCCTGCACGTCGCGGGGGGCACCGAAGCCGCCGTTGGCCTCCAGGGCGCTGTAGCCGTGGAAGGTGCTGCGCAGCAGCCGTACGGCGTCCGTGAAGTCGGGCTCGGACAGGTCGTAGGCGCGCAGCATCGCGTAGATGATCTCGATGGTGCGGTCGAACGCGGTGGATGCGGCGGCGACGGCGGGATCGAGCCGGATCTGGGTCGCCGCGTACCGACCCGGCCGTTCCAGGGCAAAGGCACGGTAGGCGTCGGCGAAGGCGACGAGGGCGTCCCTGCCGGCCCGTCCGGCAACCGCCGTGCCGAGCCGGTCGGCGAACTCCCCCGCGGCCAGCAGCGCGACCCGGGTGCGCAGGTCCTGCACGCTCCTGACATGGGAGTACAGGCTGGCGTCCTTCACCCCGAAGCCGCGCGCCAGCGCGGACACGGTGACCTTGTCGAGACCGATGGAGTCCGCCAGATCGGCCGCCGCTTCCACCACGCGATCGGTCGTCAGACCAGCGCGAGCCATCCGCCACCTCCACCGGATCAATGGAGCCTAGGCTACTGCCTAGGGCCTCTAGACGGACTCCTGATATGCGCAGGCGCTCACGCTCACTGCTTGTCTACTGCTCGAAGGTGTCGGGGACGGACAGCCAGTCCCATCGCGTGACCGGCCAGGCGATGGTGAAGGCGCGGCCGACCACGTCGTCGACGGGTACCGCACCGCCACCCGGGTTATTTCGGTGGTAGCGGGAATCCGCCGATGACTGACGGTGGTCGCCCATCACCCAGATATGTCCCTGCGGAACAGTGATCGTGAATTCGGCATCCGAGCTGCACGGAGTGTTGCCGGGGAACACGTAGGGCTCGTCGAGGGCCTTGCCGTTCACCTTGACCGGGCCGGTGCCCTTGCACTCGACGGTGTCTCCTCCCACCCCGATCACCCGCTTGATCAGGTCCTTCTCGTCCGCCGACGGCATCAGGCCGATGAAGGACAGCACCTCTTGCACCGGGTTCGCACGCGAAGCCGGGTCGGTCGGCAGCCAGTTGCCCGGGTCGTGGAAGACCACGACCTCCCCGCGCCCGGGCTGTGAACCGAACCAGGGCGTGAGTTTGTCGACCAGCACACGGTCCCCGGGCTGCAGCGTGTTCTGCATGGACTCCGAGGGGATCGAGAAGGCCTGGGTCAGGAACGTCTTGATGAGCAGCGACAGCACCAGCGCAACGCCGATGAGGAGGGGCAACTCCACCCAGAAGGAGCGTCGTTCATTCTTCCGTCGGGGCTGCTCGGCAGGAGGTTCGCCCTCCGCGTCGCTCGCATTGCGCGCTCCGACCTCTGCTTCTGTCACGCCGCCCCCGCTTCGTCGCGGCACGCCTCGGACGGCTGCCGCACGCCCCGTCCGCAGCCCTTGTGAGGCCGGGACCATTTGTCAGTGCTTCGCGACCACTCTATGGGCAACACGCTTCAGGTTTTAGCCGTCCCGACCAGGCATACCGCGCTGAGGATCTTCCGTACCGCCTCCGTGAACGGACGGCGGCACCGGCGCACCACCCGCTCGGCCGCTTCCCGCCGCCCCAAGCATCCGGACACATCGTCGGGAAGCGGAAGGGACGGCGCACAGGCACGGTGGAAGAGTCGGCGATCGAGACGTACGGAGGCGCCATGAACCACGAGGACGGCGCACCGGGACTGCGCTGCCTGGTGACCGGTGCGACGGGCTACATCGGAGGCCGGCTGGTCCCCGAACTGCTCGATGCCGGGCACAGCGTGCGCTGTCTCGCGCGTACGCCCGAGAAGCTGCGTGACCACCCCTGGGCCGGCCGGGCCGAGGTCGTCCGCGGTGATGTCCTGGACCCCGAGTCGCTGGGGACAGCCATGCGGGGTGTGGACGTCGCCTACTACCTGGTGCACGCACTCGGCAGCGGATCGGACTTCGAGGCCACGGACCGCAACGCGGCCCGGACATTCGGCGAGCAGGCGCGCGCCGCAGGTGTCTCACGCATCGTCTATTTGGGCGGACTCACGCCCGCCGGCGTCCCCGAGCACGAACTGTCGCCCCATCTGCGCTCGCGTGCCGAGGTCGGCAGGATCCTGCTGGAGTCGGGCGTGCCGACCACGGCTCTGCGCGCGGCCGTCATCATCGGCTCCGGTTCGGCCTCCTTCGAGATGTTGCGCTACCTCACCGAACGTCTGCCGGTCATGGTCACGCCGAGCTGGGTGTCGACCAGGATCCAACCGGTCGCCGTCCGTGACGTACTGCGCTATCTCGTGGGCAGCGCAACCATGCCGGCCGAGGTGAACCGCACCTTCGACATCGGCGGCCCCGACATCGTCACCTACCGCGAGATGATGCAGGTGTACGCGACCGTCGCCCGTCTGCCGCACCGGCTGATCCTGCCCGTCCCGATGCTGACACCCCGGCTGTCGAGCCACTGGATCGGGCTGGTCACCCCTGTACCCCGCTCGATCGCACGCCCGCTCGCCGAATCGCTGAAGTACGAGGTCGTGTGCCGCGAGCACGACATCGCACGCTACGTCCCCGACGGGCCCGGGCAGCCGTTCACGTTCCGGAGGGCGCTGGCGCTCGCGCTGCAGCGGGTGCGCGAGGCGAACGTGACAACTCGGTGGTCGTCGGCCTCGGTGCCCGGTGCGCCGAGCGACCCGCTGCCCACGGACCCGGGCTGGGCAGGCGGCAGTCTCTACACCGACGAGCGGGAACTCTGCATCGACGCCGCCCCAGAGGCCCTGTGGAGGGTCATCGAAGGCATCGGGGGCGACCACGGCTGGTATTCCTTCCCCCTGGCATGGGCTGTCCGCGGCTGGCTCGACCGTGCGATCGGCGGTGTCGGACTGAGACGAGGCCGCCGGGACGCCACCCGGCTCAGGGTGGGCGACTCGTTGGACTTCTGGCGGGTCGAAGACATCGTGCCGGGCCATCTGCTGCGGCTGCGCGCGGAGATGCGGCTGCCCGGCCTGGCATGGCTGGAGCTGTACGCCGAGCGGAACACGTCCGGAGGCGCGCACTACCGGCAGCGCGCACTGTTCCATCCCCGAGGGCTGCTGGGCCATGCCTACTGGTGGAGTGTCTCCCCGTTCCACGCCGTCGTCTTCGGAGGGATGGCCCGCAACATTGCTCGCGCCGCCATGCTGCCCACCCCGTCGGAACAGGTGAAAGCAGCCTCCGCCCTCTGACCGGCGAGGCGTGAGCCGTGGCACCGCGGCACTCGACCGTACGGACGGTTTACTGCGGCAGCGTGCACGGCGTACGGCGGCTTGAACAGGCCGTCCTCGCGCCCCGTATCCATACTGGTCATCCCGGCATCCTCGACAGACTGCAGGAGCACACAGATGAGCGGCACTGCGCAGATCGGCGTCACTGGACTTGCGGTGATGGGCCGCAATCTCGCCCGGAACTTCGCCCGCAACGGCTTCACCGTAGCGGTGCACAACCGTACGACCGCGAAGACCGACGCCCTGGTGAAGGAGTTCGGCGACGAGGGCACCTTCGTCGCCGCGCGCACGCCCGAGGAGTTCGTGGCAGCGCTGGAACGCCCGCGCAGGCTGGTCATCATGGTCAAGGCAGGCGATCCGACAGACGCGGTGATCCAGGAGTTCGCCCCGCTGCTCGACGAGGGCGACGTCATCATCGACGGCGGCAACGCGCACTTCGAGGACACCCGCCGCCGCGAGAAGGATCTGCGCGAGCGCGGCATCCATTTCGTCGGTGTCGGTATCTCGGGCGGCGAGGAGGGCGCGCTGAACGGGCCGAGCATCATGCCCGGCGGTTCCACCCGGTCGTACGAATCGCTGGGACCGCTCCTGGAGAAGATCGCCGCGAAGGCGAAGGACGGCACTCCGTGCACCACGCACATCGGCCCCGACGGTGCCGGGCACTTCGTGAAGATGGTCCACAACGGCATCGAATACGCGGACATGCAGCTGATCGCGGAGGCGTACGACCTGCTGCGGAGGGTGGCCGGCTACTCCCCCGCGAAGATCGCCGAGACGTTCCGCGGCTGGAACACCGGCCGGCTCGACTCGTATCTGATCGAGATCACGGCGGAAGTCCTCTCCCATACGGACCGGGAGACGGGGAAGCCGTTCGTCGACATCGTGCAGGACCGGGCGGAGCAGAAGGGCACGGGCCGCTGGACCGTGCAGATCGCACTCGATCTGGGCGTGCCGGTCTCCGGTATCGCAGAGGCCGTCTTCGCCCGTTCGCTGTCGGGCCACGCGGATCTGCGGGAGGCCGCGCGGGAGCTGCCGGGCCCGTCGGCCACTCCACTGGCCGGGGCCGAGGCCGCGGCGTTCGCCGACCGGGTGGAGCAGGCGCTGTACGCCTCCAAGATCGTCTCGTACACGCAGGGGTTCCATCAGATCCGGGCGGGCAGCGAGACATACGACTGGAAGATCGATCTCGGTGCGGTGGCCGCGATCTGGCGGGCCGGTTGCATCATCCGGGCGGCATTCCTGGACCGGATCCGGGCGGCGTACGACGCACAGCCGGAGCTGGTGAGTCTCCTCTCCGACCAGCAGTTCGCCGAGGAGATCGGCGCGGCGCAGGACGACTGGCGGACGGTGGTCGCCGAGGCGGTACGCCAGGGAGTGCCGACCCCCGGATTCGCCGCCGCGCTTTCGTACTACGACGGTCTGCGCGCCGACCGGCTGCCCGCGGCGCTCACTCAGGGGCAGCGGGACTTCTTCGGGGCGCACACCTACCGGCGTACGGACCGTCCTGGCTCCTTCCACACGCTCTGGGGCGGCGACCGGTCGGAGACCGCCACCGGCTGACGGGCCGCGGCCGGCTGTTCGCCCGGCCGGGTCACCCCGGGTGCGGCGGAACGGTACCTATGCGTAAGTAGCAGCGAGTCCCGCCGTCGTCCCGCACCGCCGGGACGCCGGCACCGCACCGACGCCACGACCGCGCTGTCGCCACCACTCCTCGGAGCCTCCGTATGCCCGACGCCGTCCCGGACCCGGCCGCCGCCCAGCCCGTCGTCACGCCGCTGACCACCGCCGCCCTGATCCTGGTCGCCACGATCGAGCCAGGTGGTGAGGCCGCCGTACGCGACGTGCTCCCGGACCTCGGGGCGTTCGCCCGGTCCATCGACTTCCGGTACCCGGGCGTCGATCTGGCCTGTGTGACCGGGTTCGGCTCGGATGCCTGGGACCGGCTGTTCGCAGGGCCGCGGCCGGCCGGACTCCATCCGTTCCAGGAGCTGCACGGCGCCCGCCACCACGCCCCCGCCACCCCCGGCGATCTGCTGTTCCATATCCGGGGCGAGCGGATGGACGTCTGCTTCGAGTGGGCCGCCCGGCTGATCGGCAGACTCGGCGGGGCCGTGAAGATCGTCGACGAGACCCAGGGGTTCCGCTATCTCGACCACCGCGATCTGCTCGGCTTCGTCGACGGGACGGAGAACCCGGTGGGGGCCGGCGCGCGGGCCGCGGCGCTCGTGGGCTCCGCCGACCCGGACTTCGCCGGCGGCAGCTATGTCATCGTGCAGAAGTATCTTCACGACCTGACCGGCTGGAACGCGCTGAGCACGGAGGAGCAGGAGCGGGTCATCGGCCGCACCAAGGCCGACGACGTCGAAATGCCCGACACCGTCAAGCCGGCCAACTCCCACGTCGCGCTGAACACCCTCACCGCGCCGGACGGATCGGCGCGCGAGATCCTGCGCGCCAATATGCCGTTCGGCAGCTTCGAGCAGGGCGAGTTCGGCACGTACTTCATCGGTTACGCCGCCGATCCGGACGTGACCGAACAGATGCTCCGCAACATGTTCCTCGGCAGTCCGCCCGGTACGCACGACCGCATTCTCGACTTCTCGACCGCGGTCACCGGCACGCTCTTCTACGCCCCCTGCGCCGACTTCTTCGACGCCCCGCCGCCGTCCCCCGTCCTGTCCGGAACCGAGTCCCTGCCGCAGCCTGCGTCCGCGCCGGTGGCCCAGGCCCCGGCTCCGACGGGTGCGGGTGACGGTTCGCTGCACATCGGCAGCCTGCAAGAAAGCGCCCAGTGATGAACAACCTCCACCGCGAACTCGCCCCCATCACGGAAATCGCCTGGGACCAGATCGAAGAAGAGGCCCGGCGCACCTTCAGCCGCCATCTGGCGGGCCGCCGCGTCGTCGATGTGACGGACCCGGAGGGGCCGGCGCTCGCGGCGGTCGGTGACGGGCGTCTGCGTGACATCGATCCGCCGACACCGGACGTCATCGCCCGGGCCCGTACGTCGACGCCGGTCATCGAGTGGCGGGTGCCGTTCACGGTGACCCGGGCGGCCATGGACGATGTCGAGCGCGGCTCCGACGACAGCGACTGGCAGCCCGTCAAGGACGCCGCCCGGACCTGTGCGTTCGCCGAGGACATGGCCATCATCGACGGGTACGCGGCGGCCGGGATCACCGGTCTGCGGGACGGCTCCTCGCACCCTGCGCTGGCGCTGCCGGCCGATGCCCGCGACTATCCGACGACCGTGAGCCAGGCGTTGACCCGGCTGCGCCTGGCCGGTGTCGACGGGCCGTACCGGCTGCTGCTCGGCGCCGACGCGTTCACCGAGGCGACGGAGACGTCCGACCACGGCTATCCGGTGGCCACGCATCTCTCGCGACTGCTGGACGACCGGATCCTGTGGGCGCCCGCCGTCAAGGGCGGGGTGCTGCTGTCCACCCGTGGCGGCGACTTCGAACTGCGGCTGGGCCAGGATCTGTCCATCGGCTATCAGGACCACGACGCGACCCACATCCGGCTCTACTTCCACCAGTCGTTCACGTTCCGGATGCTGACGCCGGAGGCCGTGGTCCCGATCGTCGCCTGAGGCGGGAGGGCCTGGAACGGCCCGTTACTTCCGGTGGCCGGTGGCCTGGACCCTCCAGGTGAGTGTGTCGGTGGCCAGGGCACGGACGGCGGGGTCGCGGATGGTTCGGGGCCTCCCCGTCGCCTCTGGCCACACTCATATGGCCGGGTCGTGAGGGATTCCGCCCGCCTGGGACGGAGCGCATACGGGATATGCGTGAGCGGAGTAGCCGGCACCACCGTACTTGGTGGAGTTGGCGGTGATCACGACGTCGAGCCGGTCGTCGGTCGTGCCGGTCACCGATTGGCGTCCGACCGTGCCGTCCACGGCGGCATCCGCGGCGCCGAGCGAAGCACCTGCACTCCGGCCGGTCGTCGCCGGCGCGGCGGCCGGCACCTCCACGGTCCGGCCGGCGCCACCGGGCGCGAGGAAGTACTCGACCCGGTGACTTCCCCCGCCGTCGGCATCGGCTACTGCCGCCCCCGCGGGGGCGGCAGTAGCGGCGGTCGCTGCCAGCAGGCCGACGAGAGCGAGTCCCGTCACCGATACCGCCGTTCGGCACGTGCCTGGGCCTGTGCGTATGCACAACTCCTTGAAGGCCTCGGACTCCGAGTGGACGTGAGGGGGCACAACCCTTGATCAACTTGCGAGTTAATGGGATTTATCTCGACGCTTGACCTAGATGTGAACGAGGCGCCGAACATGGCCCGCAAGACTGGCGGTTGGTGCGCGCAGCCGGACAACTACTCTTCATGGAGCGCAGATCACGTCGTGAGTACAGGAGGGGCGAGCCAGTGGCCGCGATACACACCACAGGCACGGACGCCGGGAACGGACCGGGCGAGGGGCACGGACCGGGCGAGGGGCACGGACCGGGCGAGGGGCACGGACCGGAGAACGATCCCGGCGCCGTCGGACGGCGCGTGCACCGGCTGCGCACGAAGCGTGGGCTGACCCAACGTCAGCTGGCCGAGCCCGCCTACACGCCGGCGTACATCTCGACTCTGGAAGCGGGCCGGGTCCGCCCCTCCGAGTCCGCCGTACGGCATCTCGCGGAGCGCCTGGGGGTGACGTACGAGGAACTGGCCACAGGGCGCCCGGCCCATCTCGCCACCGACCTGCGGCTGCGCCTTGTCGAGGCCCAGCGGACCCTGGCCACCGGCGCCGCCGAGGACGCCGCCGCCGCCTACGCCCGGCTGCTCGCCGAGGCCGAGCGACTCGTACTCGACGGCGAACGCGCCACGGCGCTGCTGGGGCTCGGGCAGTGCGCGCTCGAGACGGGGGACCTGTCGGTGGCCCGCGAGCACTTCGAAGCCGCGGAGAAACTCCTCGCCGGCGCCCCGCTCCCGGAGCGCGCCCCAGCAATCCGCGGCCGGGCCGTCGCGCACCTCCTGGCGGGCGAACTCCGCTACGCCTGCTATCTGCTGGAGAGCGCGATCGACGAGCTCAACGCCTCCGGTCTGCAGGACCCCGGTGCGCTTCTGCTGCTGTACACAGCCGCGATCGCCCCCTACATGGACATGGGTGCCCATGCCCGCGCCGCGCAGGCAGGCGAACTGGCGCTGGCCCTCGCCCCGCAGGTCTCCGACCCGGAGCTGGTCGCCGGACTGCACCGAGGAGTCGCGCGTACGCTCATCGCGGCCGGCCGCACAGCGGAGGCCGACGCCTCGCTCGCCAAGGCTGCCGAGATCTACCAGCAGCTCCAGATCCGTACGGAGATGGCGCACTGCCACTGGATGCGCGGCTATGTGCGGGCGCAGGACGGCGATCTGTTCGGTGCCGAGACCGAACTGCGTGCCGCACGCGACATGCTGGCCTCGAAGCGGGCGGCGCTCTACACGGCACAGGTCGAGGTGGAGCTCGCCGATGTGCTGCGCCGGCTCGGCAAGGCGCAGGAGGCAGAGGCCCTGCTGCGGAGGCTGCTCTGCGAACTGCAGCCGGACCGGGGCTCGGTCCACGCCGGCGGCGTGCACCGGCTCCTCGGGCAGATCGCCGAGGAACGGGGCGACCTCGACCGCGCCGAGGAGCACTACGTCACCGCGCTCGGCCTGCTGGAACGCGCGGGCGCGGCCGGTGACCTGGCGGACATCTGCCGGCTCCTCGGCGATCTGCTGCGCCGGGCGGGCCGCACCGAGGCGGCGATGGACGCGTACCGCACCGGTCTCGGCCACCGGGCCGCACCGGGCAGTACGACGCTGGGCCCGGCGCCGGTCCGTCCGCGGACCTCGTGAAGACTGCACCGGACCGGGACCGCATCGGCGAGCAGCCCCGAGACGATCCGGCCGCCTCCCGAAGGCTGCCGCGAGTCGGGTCGGGGCCCCGTCGGCTCCGTCGTGCACCTCTTCTCCTCCGGCGTCTCCTCCCGCTCACGCATACGCAGGGCCCCACTCGGCCACCACCCCGCCCTTCGTATGCTCGGCTTTCATGACGATCCCTCCGCCCCACGATGTGCGTGAGTCCGAACCGGGGGCCGAGCTCCGCGACGTCCTGGCGTTCGACGACGGCGGGACTCTGCGGCTGCTGCTCGCCCCTGCCGGTCAGGACATCTGCGTCCGTGGGGTGGCGGTGGGCGACGAGGGCCCCGGGCAGCCGCTCGACCGCCGCATCGTGCTGGCCGTCGGCCCGCCCGCCGCCTCCGCCGACGCGGCGGACCCGGTGCGCGAGGCGGCCCGGCGCGGTGCCTGCGCCGTGGTGCTCCGGGACACGGAAGGAGTGCCCGCGGCGCCCGAGGTGCTGGCGGCCGCCGAGGAATCGGGCATCGCCCTGCTCGCCCGCGCGGCGTGGGCCGACTGGACCGACACCGCGGCGCTGCTGCGTTCCGCTCTCTCGTTCGTGGAGGCGGGGCGTGGAGAGGCAGCCGCCGCCACGGCGGATGCCTCGGCCGGCGGGCTGGCCGCCCTCGCCTCGGCCATCGCCGAGTCCACCGGGGGTTCCCTCACCATCGAGGACACCCGGTTCCGGGTCCTGGCACACTCCGCCACCCGCCCCGAGGCGGACGGGGTGCGCCGGTCGACCATTCTGGGCGGCCGGGTTCCCGAGTGGCGCGTCGCCGAACTGCGCCGCAGTGGGATCCTCCGCGCGCTGTGGACCTCACAGGACGTCGTCCACCGCCCCGCCGACGGCGACAGCCCCGAGCGTCTGATCATCGCCGTCCGCAGCGGCTCCGAAGTGCTCGGGTCCATCTGGGCGGCTGCGGACGGGCGCGCGCTGTCCGCCCGGGCGGCGGAAGCACTGCGGCACGGAGCGGAGGTCGCCGCGCCGCACCTGGTGCAGCACCGGCTGCGCGAGAGCGGTGCCGTGCGCCGCAGGGACCATGCGGTGCGCGGTCTGCTGTACGGGCACGGGGACCGGCGCACGCACGCCTGGTCGCTGGGGTTGTCGCCGGAGGCGCCGTGCGCGGTCGTGGTCGCCGAACGCGACGGCGGGCCGCGGGCACCGGCCGACCGGGTCCTCGATGTGCTGGGCCTGCAGGCCGCCTCGTACCACCCCTCGGTGCGCGTCCTGCGCGACGGGGACCGACTCCTTGTGCTGCTGCCTGTCGAGAGCGGCCGGGAGAGAGAAGCGCTGGGCCTGGCAAGGGAGTTGGACACGCTCGCCACGTCGATCCCCGGATCCGCCCCGGTCTGGGTCGGCGCAGGGTCCGTGGCGTCCTCCGCGTTGCGGGCCGCCGCGTCGTACGAGGAGGCGGGACTGGTCGTACGGGTGCTGCGTGACCGTGCGGCGCGCGGAAGGGAGCCGCACGGCGGGGAGTCGCACGGTGCGCAGCCGGCACCGGTCCGGTGGGCAGGGGCCGCCGAGGTCGGGCCCGCTCTGGACGTCCTGCGGGTCCTGGACGCCGTACGGCCGGTCTGGGAAGCGGGCAGCGGGCCGGTGCACGACCTTGTACGGACGGACCTGGCGACCGGCGGCGAGCTGGTCCGCTCGCTCGCCGCCTATTTCGACGCGTCGGGCGATGTCGCACGGGCGGCCCGGCGGCTCGTCCTGCACCCCAACACCCTGCGGTACCGGCTACGACGCGCCCGGGAGCGGTTCGGCGTCGACCTCGACGACCCCGACACCCGGCTACTCATCACCCTCGCCGTCCGCCTCACCGGTTAGATTTGTCCCATATTGGTGCAGCCGTTGGCCCGACGGCCAAGGACCGGCACCGATCCCGTCCTGTCCGACAGAGACCTGCGGGGCTCCCATCACCGACTCTCGTCGTATGCCTCTCACCGCGGCCGTCCCCGGCCCTCCGTCCTCCGCGCGTGTCGCCGCCGCGGTCCGCCACGCCGTCGGCGCCGGGCTGCTCGGCGAGTCCCGGCCCGTTGCGGGGTTCATCGACACCGACGGAGTGCGCGACTCCGTCGCCGCCCTCCAGGACGCGTTCGCCGGCACACCCGGCGTGCTGCACACATTTGCCGCCAAGGCCGCGTCCCTGGTCCCCGTGCTGCGACTGCTCGCCGACTGCGGCATGGGGTGCGAGGTCGCCAGCCCGGGTGAGCTGAGACTCGCCCTCGACGCCGGTTTCGCGCCCTCGGCCATCGTGCTCGACTCCCCCGCCAAGACCCGTGACGAGATCCGTCAGGCGCTCGCGCTCGGGGTGGCGCTCAACGCCGACAGCCTCGACGAGGTGCGCCGGATCGCCTCGCTGCGGCCCAGCAGCTCGGCCTCCGTCATCGGGATACGCGTCAACCCGCAGGTGGGCAGCGGTTCCATCGGGGCGATGAGCACCGCCACGGCCACGTCCAAGTTCGGGGTGGCGCTGCGCGATCCCGGCGCGCGCGAGTGTGTCGTGCAGGCCTTCGCCGAGCACTCCTGGCTGACCCAGTTGCATGCCCATGTCGGTTCCCAGGGCTGTTCCCCGGAGCTGATCGCGGCCGGTGTCGCAGAGATGTACCAGCTCGCCGAGGAGATCAACAAGACGCTCGGCACGCGGCAGGTCACCAGCATCGACATCGGCGGCGGCCTTCCCGTCAACTTCGACGACGACTCCGTCCGGCCCACCTTCGCCGCCTACGCGGCGGCGCTGCGGGCGGCGGTACCGGGGCTCTTCGACGGCCGGTACGGGCTGGTCACCGAGTTCGGCCGGTCGCTGCTCGCCAAGAACGGATTCATCGGGGCGCTCGTCGAGTACACGAAGGACGCGGGGGGCCGCCGTATCGCGCTCACCCACGCGGGGGCGCAGATCGCCACCCGTACCGTCTTCATGCCTGACGCCTGGCCCCTGCGGGTGGGGGCGTTCGACGCCGAGGGACGGCCCAAGGACGGTCCGCTCCTGGTCCAGGACGTCGCGGGGCCGTGCTGCTTCGCCGGTGATGTCGTCGCGCACGCCCGGGAACTGCCGGAACTGCGGGAGGGCGACTTCGTGGTGCTGTACGACACGGGCGCGTACTACTTCTCCACGCCGTGGTCGTACAACAGCCTGCCGCGCCCCGCCGTGTACGGCTTCAGCACGGTCGGCGACGGCGGGGACGGCGGCTCGGACGGGGACACGGTGCGCTTCGCGCCGGTGCGTGATGCGCAGTCGCTGGACTCGATCGCCGAGGAGAGCGGCGCAGGCCACGCCGATTCGCTCCTCGGGCTCGGACCGCGGCGCGACCGGTAGCAGGTCGCGGCGGTACGGACCGGCCCCGTCATCCGGGCGGCTGGGGCGACGGCTCCGGTTCCGGCACCGGCTCGGGCCGCGGCGGCTGCGGAATCGGGTCGGGCGACGGACCGGGCGGCACAGGGCCGGGGACGGGCGGCGCGGGCGTCGGCTCGGGCAGCGGCGACGGCGGTCCCGGCATGGGGCCGGGGGTCGGCGCGGGTGGAACAGGGTCGGGGTACGGGTTGGTCATGTCGGGCCTCCGAAGGTTCGGCGGATCTCGACTCCACCGTCTCCCGGAGCGGCTGCCCTCGCCTGCCGAGTCCATACGTCCGGGTTCCGTACCGTCGGACGAGAACCCGTACGGCGGCTCAGCCCGCCGCGGCGGCCGCGGCGGCGAGCCCGGGTCGGGGGCTGGAGAGGACCGGGATCCGTGTGGCTGTGCGGGTGGCGGCATCGGCCATGGACGCCTGGGCCAGCACGATCACATCGGCGTCCGTCACCCGGTCGGCGGCCGCCGCCACCAGTTCCAGGTAACCGTCACGGTCACCGGCCTCGAACCGCGCCCATGCGCCGGCGACCAGCACCGTGCGGATGTCCACGCGCCGGCCGCCCGCCTCCTCGGCGAGCAGGGCGAGCGTCGGCGGCAGGGTGTCTCCGATCGCCGCGAGGACCACCACCCGGTCCCTCGCGGCGGCGGCCGCCGCCATCGGGCGGTCGACACGCAGCACGGGGACGCCGAGCGGCTCCGCGGCGGACTCGGCGACCCCGCCGATCGTCGAACAGGTGCAGAGCACCGCAGTTGCACCTTCGGCGACAGCTCCCGCGAGCAGTGCCTCGATCGCACCGCGCACCGCGTCGGGGCCCGCGTCCCGGGCGCGGGCGAGCAGGCCCTCGTGCACGAGATGGCGCAGGACGAGACCGGGGTGGTCGGCGTCGCGGAGCGCCTCGAAGACCGGGACGTGGAGCGGGGAGGTGTGCAGGAGCGCAAGTGTCATCGGCGAGGGCCCGGGGTCCTGTTCAGAGGGGATCGGATCGGACCGTTACAACTCGGGGTGGGACTTCAGCTGCTCCTTTGCCCGCTCCACCAGCTCGACCGGGGCCACCGGGGCCTGGTCGGGGTGGCCCAGAGCCCACTTCGCGGCGTACGGGCAGAGCGGGACGACGGGCACCCCCTCGCGGCCCGCCATGGCGTAGAACTCCTGGGCCAGGGCGCCGGCGAATCCCTTGCCCTTGTGCTCGGGTTCGACGACGGTGTGCACGGCGACGAGCGCGGCGGGCGTGCCGTCCATCACGAAGTACGCGATGACTCCGGCGGTCCGGCCGTCCACCAGTGCCAGCAGGTTGCCGTTCTCTCGGTCGTCGAAGAATTCGAGCGCGGTGTTCTCAGCCATGGCGAGGGCTCCCTCCTGAACGGAACGGTCAGTTGGCTACGGGAACGGCGTACGGGCTGCGTTCGGTAGCGGTGCCCGGCACGGGTGCCGAGGCATCGGCACCGAGCGCGACGATCCGGTTGTCGGCGTCGACATGGACGATGCGCGGGGTCAGAGCGCGGGCCTCGGCATCGTCGACCTGGGCGTAGCTGATCAGGATGACCAGGTCGCCGGGGTGGACGAGGTGGGCGGCGGCACCGTTGATGCCGATGACACCGGAGCCGCGCTCGCCCTCGATGACGTACGTCTCCAGCCGGGCGCCGTTGTCTATGTCGACGATGTGCACGAGCTCACCGGGCAGCAGATCGGCTGCTTCCATCAGCTCGGCATCGACCGTGACGGAGCCGACGTAGTGCAGATCGGCCTGGGTCACGGTGGCCCGGTGGATCTTCGACTTGAACATGGTACGAAACACGAAAAATCTCCCGACTTTCCTGCTCCCTGCCCGCTTCCCGCAGGTCAAGGGCGACGTCCGGAGCCTACAACGATTCGCACCTTCGGTCAGCTCCCGCTGGATGTCCGAGGAGAGTGCCTGAGCGCCGCGGGCCGCACACTCACCGTGGATCCCGACGACTTCACCCGCCTGCTGATCGCCATCCGGGAAGGCGGACTCGCCCAGAGCTATGTCGAGCCCGACCGGCTACCCCCCGGACAGCTCGAACGCCAGTTTCTCGCTCCGCCGACACCGAGCAGGAAACAGAACAGCCTGCCCCGCGCGAAGACCCCGAATCTCCCCTGTGAACCGCTTCATTTCGTGTCGCGCACGTCGCAGGACTGTGCGCAGGACCAAGGGCCGCCCCAAGTCCTGTGACCACCAGGCCAAGTCCTGAGCCGGCCGTCGGTCAGCACCCGGAGGTGCTGTCGTCGCGGCGGCTGACGCCGGGCCGCGTGTTCACTGACCACATGTGTGTGCACCGCGGACACTGAAGGTGAACGACCGGTCCCTTGGTGGATATCAGATAGCGCCAGTGCTCACCGCAGTTACGGCGGTCGGCGCACGTCTCGCAATGACGGGCGTCGTCGCAGACGGGGCAGGCGAGCCAGGCACGGCGGGCGACGTCCGCCTGTGGATCAATGGGCAGCCGCACGGCCCGGCTCCCCTCCTGGCAGGACACCGGTCGCCACGAGCAGGTCGTAGGTGCGCTGCTGCTCGACGTCCAGGTTCGAGTAAAGGAGCGCGTAGGCCTCGTCCTCGCTCTGGAGAACGGCGACCGGGTTCCAGTCGGGCCCGAGTGCGGTCACGACCTCCGCCCGTCGTCGAGCTTCCTCGAAGGTCAGATCGATGGTGAAGGGTATGGAATCGGTGAGATCTTCCTCGTTCATGGTGCGACTTTCGATGAGTTGTCGGAATTCCACATCTCTATCAGGCGACTGCAGCGACAGGGAAGGGTGACCTAAGTCGCCCCGGAGCGACGCAGTGTCCGGACCGTCAACGGGGAACCCTCAGATCGGCAGACAGGGGTGGGCCGTTGCCGGCACCAGGAACCAACGGCGGACACGGCCCCGCGCACGGCACTGTGACGTACTTCATGGTGTGCCGCATGGACTTCGGCGCGCAGGCGGCGCAGCAGGTGATCCGGGCCACAGGCCGGCTGCGCAAGCGCCGCCGCCCGGTCCTCGGGATCGTCCGGGATCAGCCCGAACGCCCAGCACAGCCGCTCGTCCCGGGCGTGTGTGTTGTCCCGGCCCGTCCGCGCTTCTGCATCCCGTTTCTCCGGCAGGCCGGGAGCATCTCCCAGGCGTGGTGCATTCATTCCCCCTGGCATGGCGGCGCAGCCCGAGCGACGTCGCGATGGCGGTCAACTCCCCTGTCCTGCCCGGCAAACTCATCGCGTCATGGCACTAGGAACTGATAGGTCCTCTCGCTACCCTCCGCGCATGATTTCCACGGTTGTCTGGGGCACGGGCAATGTCGGCCGCGCCGCAATCCGCGCTGTCGAGGCCCATCCGGCGCTCGAGCTCACCGCCGTGCTCGTCCACAACCCCGACAAGGTGGGACGCGACGCGGGCGAGCTCGGTGGGCTCGGTCGTCCGCTGGGGGTCAGGGCGAACGACGACATCGATGCCGTGCTGGCCACCGGTCCCCGGGCCGTGGTGTACGCCGCGTCCGGCGACATCCGCCCCGACGAGGCCCTCGCCGACATCAGCCGGGCGATCCGGGCCGGGGCCGTGGTCGTCACCCCCGCATTGTACGCCCTGTACGACCAGCTCGGCGCCCCGCCGGAGCTGCGGGATCCGGTGCTGGCCGCGATCGCGGACGGCGGCGGCTCGCTGTTCGTCTCCGGTGTCGACCCCGGCTGGGGCAATGACGTACTCCCGTTGCTGATCAGTGGACTCGGTACCTCCGTGGATGTGATCCGCTGTCAGGAGATCTTCGACTACTCCACCTACGACCAGGAGGAATCGGTCCGGTACCTCGTCGGAATGGGCCAGCCGATGGAGTACGAGCCGCTGATGCTCGCACCGTCCGTCCCGACGATGGTGTGGGGTGGGCAGATACGGCTGATGGCCAGGGCACTGGGGGCCGAACTCGAAGACATCCGCGAGACGTTGGACCGGCGCCCGCTCGATGCCACGGTGAGCACCCGGACGATGGGCTCGTTCGAGGCCGGCACCCAGGGCGCCGTGCGGTTCGAAGTGCAGGGCATCGTCGGGGGCGAACCCCGCATCGTCATCGAGCACATCACGCGCATCCACCCCTCCTGCGCGCCGGACTGGCCGACGCCGCCCGACGGCGACGGCGCACATCGAGTGATCATCGAGGGCCGCCCGCGCATCGAGGTCACGGTCGAGGCCACCGACGAGGGCGAGAACAGATCCGCGGGCGGGAACGCCACGGCGGTCGGCCGGCTCGTGGGCGCCATCGACTGGCTCGTGAACGCGGAACCAGGACTGTACGACGCGCTCGACGTCCCGCTGCGCCCCGCAGCCGGCAGGCTCGGAAGGAGACAACCATGAACATCGACATCCCCGAGGGCAGGGACGCGATCGAGTACGTGTGGGGCGAGATGGTGCCCGGGATCGGGATCGCCGCTTCGAACTTCTCGCTGTCGGTGTACGCCCACACGACCCTGGGACTACGCGAGTTCGAAGCCGCACGGTTACGGATCGCCCAGATCAACGGGTGCGTCTTCTGTCTCGACTGGCGGACCGAACGGGACGGCGTGAAGGTCGAGGAGGATTTCGCCGACGCGGTGACCCAGTGGCGTACCACCGGCGTATTCGACGACCGGACCCGATTGGCCGCCGAATACGCCGAGCGGTACGCCCTCGATCACCACAACCTCGACGATGCGTTCTGGTCCCGGATGGCCGCGCACTACAGCCAACTCGAGATCGTGGAGCTGAGCATGAGCATCGGATCATGGCTGGCGTTCGGCCGGCTCAACCATGTGCTGGGCCTCGACACCGTGTGCGCGCTGCCCGGCCGTTGATCGTCACAGGTCGGTGGCGATGATCTTCTCGATGTTCCGTTCGGCGAGCGCGGTGATGGTGACGAACGGGTTGACGCTGGTGTTGCCGGGGATCAGCGAGCCGTCGATGACGTACAGGCCGGAGTAGCCGTGCAGGCGGCCGTAGTTGTCGGTGGCCCGGTTCAGCACCGCGCCGCCGAGCGGGTGGTACGTGAGGTGGTCGCCCCAGATCTTGTAGGTGCCGAAGAGATCGGTCCGGTAGATCGTCCCCTCCTTCTGGTTGATCCTGTCGAAGATCGTCTTGGCGGCGTCGATGGACGGCTGCTTCCAGGCGGTCTGCCAGTTCAGGTCGACCTTGCCCGTCGCGGCGTTCCAGGCGAACTCGGCCCGGTTCGGGTTCTTGGTGATGGACAGGTAGAACGACGCGTAGGTCTCGAATCCGGTGGGCAGCGGCGCGACCTCGGCGAACGCGCCACCGGAGGCCCAGTTGTCGATACCGCCCGTGGGAATGGACGCCTGAAGGCTGCCGGTCGGGTCCCACAGGTGGTTGGCACGGCCGCACATGACGTTGCCGTTGTCGCCCCACCCCTTGCCGATCTCGTTGTTCAGGCCGGGGAGCGCGCCGGTGGCCTTCAACTTGACCAGCAGCTTGCTGGTGCCCACGCTCCCGGCCGCGAAGAACACCCGGTCCGCGGTCACCGTCTTGGTGGCCGTGGTGACACCGCCGGTGTCGATCTGGTCGATGACGACCGTGTAGCCGCCGCCTGCCGCCGGGGCGACCGAAGTGACCTTGTGCAGCGGCGAGATGGCGACCCGGCCGGTGGCCCTGATCCGGTCGATGTACGTCTTCTGCAGCGACTTCTTGCCGTAGTTGTTGCCGTAGAGGATCTCGCCGGCCAGCGCCGATCTGGGGACGGTTCCGGCCTCTTCCTGCTTCATGTAGTCCCAGTCGTACACGGTGGGCACGAAGACGAACGGGAAGCCGGCACGCTGGGCCTGCTTACGGCCGACCCGGGCGTACTGGTAGCACGCGGCGGTCTCGAACCAGGCCGGATCGATGGTGCTGACCCCGAGCCCGGCATTGGCGCGCGGGTAGTAGATCCCGTACATCTCGTCGGCGTCCACCGACGGGAGGACGGCTCCGAAGTTCTCGCGCTTGGGGGTGACCGCCATGCCACCGTTGACCAGCGAGCCGCCACCGACGCCGCGGCCCTGGTAGACCGTGATCCCGCTGAACTCCTCGGCGTCGAGGATCCCGGTGCTGCGGGTGATGTTCTTGTCGATGGGGAAGCCGAGAAAGTTGCTGAGGGGCTGCTTGGTCCTGGTGCGGAGCCAGTACGACCGGCTGTCCGGGGAGGTCGTATTGGCAAAGATCTTGCCGTCCGGGCCGGGGGTGTCCCAGGCCATGCCCATTTCGATCATGTGCACGTCGACGCCTGCCTGGGCGAGACGCAGGGCGGCGACGGAGCCGCCGTATCCGGTGCCGATCACCAGGGCCGGGACATGGGCTCCGGAGTCGATCGGAGCAGCGGAGGTGCCGACCCCGGCCTGGGCGGGGGTGCTGTGACCCACGAGGGCCACGGCCCCTAAAATAGAACCAGTTCCTGTGATGAATCTTCGACGCGAAACGCCCTTGGGGCCTGCATCGTGCATGGTAGAGTCACTCATGTGACACGCCTCACTCTCGACAGAGTGAAACTGGTTCTACTGCCGTTTGCGCGTCAAGTCACTACATACCTGTCGGTAATTTGCGCCCGCTCGAAGCATGTCCCGGATACGCCACGCCGTGCGTCGCGGTGCGGGGGCCGGGCTCACTGCGCCAGGATCCCGGCCTCGGGCGCTGACGCTCCGAACCACCTCGACCGGGGCTGCGATCGACTGAACGGGTCTCGCCTCCGACAGAGCAGAGACGGAAGCGGGTGGCGAGGCCCCCTCGGACTCTCGCCACCCGTCATCCCGGAACGGGCATCAACGCAACCGGGCGTCAGTAGGCCCCGAACACGTTGTCGATCGAGCCGTACTTGGCGGCGGCGTAGTTGCACGCAGCCGTGATGTTGGCGACCGGGTCGTAACTGTCCATCGACGTACCGGGCACGTGGTAGGCCTTGAACGTGGGGTCGATGACCTGCAGAAGCCCCTTGGACGGCGTGCCCTTGGCGGCGTTCGAGTCCCAGTTGTTGATGGCCCGGGGGTTGCCCGAGGACTCGCGCATGATGTTGCGGTGGATGCCGTCGTAGCTGCCGGGAATGCCGTGCTTGGCCATGACGGCCAGCGACTCCTTGATCCAGCCGTCGAGGTTGTTCGTGTACGTCACGGGCTGCGCGGCAGCAGGAGCGGCGCTGCTCGCGGCCGGCTTGGACTCGACAGCCGTGGACTCGGCCTTGGCACCGATGGTCAGCTTCAGGCCCGGGCGAATCAGGCCGGGGTCGGCTCCGATGACCGCTCGATTGTCCTGGTACAGCTGCTGCCAACCGCCACTCAGGGGATGCCCCGCGGCAATCTTGTAAAGGGTGTCACCGGTGACCACGGAATAGATGGAGGGTGCAGCCTTCGGGGCGGCGGCAATTCCCTTGGCAGGTGCCGCAGCGGGCGCCACAGTCTTTGCGACGGCGGCGGTGACAGACTTCGCGGGCGCCGCCGATGCAGCGGTCGCACCGATCACCGGAAGCACGAGAGCGGCTCCGCCCGCGCTCGCGGCGATAAAACCGCGGGACAGCGAACTGGACTTACGACGACGGTGGTTAGCCGTTGCGGGCATGTGCATTCCTCTCCGTCGCCTACGAGGTGAGCTGTCGGGTTGAGGCTGGAGTTGCCTGGCCGTATGGGAATACGACTTCACCCCTAGCCGTTCCGGATATCGGATCGGCGGCTTACCTGGGTCCCCCGCTCCTGCCGTACGTGTGTGGTCGGGTTCCCGGACGGCGGCAGGATTCGGCGTTCCATCCGGATTGACGGTGACCGTAAGCGAGAAACTCCGACCTGAACAAGCCCCCCATTTTCGATCACAATTCATTTACAAGATCGAGTCACGGAATTCTCCGCAATCCATCCCGGTCCACGGAGTCAACTTTCCTTGCACAGAAGGGAACCGGGCGGCGCGCCGCTGCGTCCGCGGGCCTGGAAAGTGACTCTCGCCACTCGGTCCGAAAAGGGCGATTTGCCCGGCTGGCAAATCCTCGGCCCGCGCGAGTTGCCCATTCGTCAATAAAAGAGAGTGACTTTCCTCAATCATCAGAATTGCGACATTTGACGTGTCTCGACATCTATAGGCGGGCGAGCGGGCCTCCGGCCCATCTGGACAGGCGCCCCTCGGGGAGTCGGCAGCGGCAGCGCGTCAGGCGTCTCCACCGGCTGCGGCACTCGCGTGCCCGCCGACCGGCCAGGTCAGGAAGGGGCGACGAGCCCCTTCCTGCGCCCTCGAGGGGCAAGGGCCGAGCTTCTCCGGACCGAACCGCCCGCAGGACCGCATCGCCCTCGGCAACACCTCGCAGCACTTCACGCAGGACGTCCGACGTCCACACCTAAGGGCTGTCCCGTAATCCCTGGTGGATCAGCGCGCGGCGTCAGATGCGGTGCATCGCAAGGCGGAGGAGCGTCCTCATACTGGGCGTATTCG